>JAAYYB010000227.1 GCA_012515615.1 Fibrobacter sp. | reverse complement strand
CGAACTGGTGGTAGATTAAAACTGGTTGTAGCCTGGAAGAATTCAAGCATGTTAGGGAAAGTCACAAGTCGTAAGTAGCAAGTCGCAAGTCAGAAATTTCAAAGAACACTTTTTGGTTTTGTAAGAAAGTAACAAAACCGCAACACGTCACCCAATTATACTAATAAGAGTATAAATGTTGCCAGTCCAAATGCCCGTTTGCAAAGCCCCTCTCAGTAGGAGAGGGGTGCCGACAGGCGGAATGAGGCTAGGAAAACCAACAAACGGCAATATCATTAATATTAAGCGTCTTTATCTTAAAAACTACAATAAATTTTAATCTACCACCAGTTCGCCAGTGCGCCTGCAAAGGTGTTTGCAAATGTGAAGACCAAACCTGCCTTCACAACTGGTGGACAACACGGGGTGATAGCGGAAGACCGGCGTCTTCGACGGGCTGTAGCGCAAGAGGGAACGCCCTCTTCCAAAAAATCCTGATTCTAAAGAATCCTTTATATCGAGGACACACTCTTCCAAAAAATAACATTATTCTGAAGCCACTTCGTGGCAAGCTTCGCAGGAATGACGGACTACCTTATTTACCCGAATCCAGAAAACAAAAACCAAATCAAAACAAACCTGAACCTGAACCCGAACCCTAAACTAAAATCTTTTTCAATCGCTTCTGTCACATATTATATATTACCCAAAGTAATAAGTAATTCTCTCCTTTTATTCACCGAATTGAATTCTCATCACCCTGAAAATTAAAGTGAGACGTTATGCCCCCGGAAATCTGTTATGAGGGCAGTCCCAATGATGCAGTAACGGGAAGCCCCATTCCGCAGCTTCACGCAACCTGTATTATTGACGGACACATGCACATTAACAGCGGTGCATGCGCGCCGCTTCCGCTGCTTTATAAAAAGGGGGTAATATTTGAGAATACTCTTTCGGAAATTGTCAGCCGCGATGCGCTTGAAGCCCTGACTGCGTTAATGTACCGGAAAGGAGTGGGTTTACAGAAACGAACAACGCAGGGGCTTGGAAAAGTTGCCGCCGGGGTAAACGAGAATAGCTACAAGGGTTATTCACAGAGCACCGATTTGTTTTTGAACTGGTTGAAAAAAAAGAAGAACGAAGGGCCCGAAGCACAGCTCTTTACACCTATGGTGGTTGCGATGATGGACATGGAGTATGCTCATATCGCATGGTATGCGGGAGAGAAAATTTACAGGGGGAATGAAAAAAAATTAAGGATCAGGATAATGCCCATAGGAACCCCGATAAATAACGAGGAAGAGAAGGCGCTCTATTTTTTCTGGCGCGGATGTGCCAAAAAAATCGAACAGAGTGAAGAAAACGGGGATTTCCCGGTTAATATCATACACGAATACGATAAAAGCGAGGGGATGAAACTGGTAAAATGGAAAAAGCAGGTCAAACAGACGAAAGATTCGGCTGTCGCCTTCCCTTTTAGAGAGCTGCCGCTTTACTTTTATGAGCCCCGCAGGTGGAGGTGCCGATCAGGAACGATTATGCCAAAAACGATGGATTACGGGGCATGGGATGAGCCTTTTAAAGAGGTGGCCACAAGAACAAATCCGGGAATTTTTGCCGGGTTCAAGATGTACCCTCCGTTGGGGTGCAAACCATTTGACGAGCTCTGTGAGTATCTTCCTGAATTTTATGAAAGGTGCGAAAGAGAAAAAATCCCGATCCTTACGCACTGTTCTCCCGGGGGGATGTGTACACACGACTGGAACTTCTATCAGGAGTTCGATAAATGCCATGCCGGGATGCGTCAGGAAGCGAATCTTAAAAGAGAGAAAAAACTGGCGGGAATTCTGGGAGGTAAAAGAAGGGATGTTGTGACAGAGCATTATGAAGAAGAAAGCACAGCCTTTGAGCTTTCCTATTTCTATTACAATTATGTGCACCCTGATCAGTGGCGCAAAGTGCTCAAATATTTCCCCGATCTTCACTTGTGCCTGGCGCATTTTGGTGGTGATGAGTGGAAAAGGGGAGGGGTGAATTACTGGGATGAGGAGATCCAGAGTGAATGGGTAAAGAGCATAATAGATTTGACAAGAGAATACAAAAATGTGTACACCGATATCTCCTGTTTCGGTCTTGATGCTGATGTTGCCAATGGGGATGGAACCGTCAGGGATACATTCGGGAATTTTCTTCGAAAACTCCACTTTGAAAAGTACAGTCATCTCCGTAAAAAGATTATATTCGGTACTGACTGGTACCTGACCTTTTTCACCCGTAAAAGAGGTGCCGGGTACCGGGCATTCTGCGAAGAAATAAAGGAGTTCCTTGATAAAATAGATAAAACACTCTGGGTAAGATTCACTCTGCTTAACCCATGGGAACTTTACAGGTTTGGAGATGAGGTAAAAATGAATAACATGGCTGATGAATTGGAGAATAATAAAGCAGACAAGAACCTGGTAAATTTAAGATTAAAGAGATTTTTGAGTACCGGAAAACAGGTAGAAGAATTGAATCAGTACCTGGATAACTGGGAAAACAGATACGGAGAAAATAAGAAGGTTGTTTCATGAACACTGTCTTGACAATAATAGTTTCAGTTGTCATTTTGGCCGTAAACATAACCTGCGGTTATCTTCCAGGGTGTAGTTTAAAAAAAAAGGATTTTTATATGCCGGAGTACAAAATATTCAGGCAGGGAGCGAAAAAGGTGTTTATGCCAAAGGTTTTTGCCCCTGAGGCTCCAGTTGAAAAAATCTTTGCTGTGCCGGTAAAAAATGCTGTAGGCACAATCGACATTGTTAACGGAATAACGGTGATACGGTTTGCTGAAGATAAGCTTGAGTATGATGTCGTGGCTAAAAATTATCTCAAAGAGGTAAATGGAGGTTTTGATTACGCATTCTGTAATGTTTTTTCAGATGAGGAGATAGCGTATACTCAGAACAGGTGGTTTGTTATTGCAAATTTTAAAAACGGCAGAGTAATTTCGCCGGTCATAACTTATAGCCTTGATGATTATGTTACAGGGATAAAAGGTATCGATTTCGGAAAAAGAAAGTTTCTTATTCAAAGAGAAACGCCTGATTATGACGATTACGAAAAGATACTGCATGTGCTCAATGTTATTGATAAGGATTCGATTCAAGATGAGGGCTCAATTAAGGCAAGTCCAGGGAAAACCGGTTACAGCGCACCATGGCAGTTCAGCAACGGCTTCATATTCACCTACGATGACACCACAAACAAAATCAGCTGTCATGACACCGATCTCAAACCCTCGACCCACCCGTTCGCGGAAATATTCAACCGTCAAAGCGAAACATTCCGAAAATTGAAGGAGTTCCTGATTCATCCAACATTACCTTTCGGAATTGTACTTGAGATTGGTAAAGATTTTGACTTTGTGACGTTCAATAAACTTCCTAAAACAGAAGACACGCAAAGGATAAAAGATTCACTATGGCAGTTAGAGGATATCCATGCCCTCTACCTCCTTCGCTGGGACACGCCCGACACACAGAAGCAGTTCGTTCCGATTCTTACCGACTCCTTTTCACTGGTTCCCCCGCTGGATTGCAGCTTTTACGGAGGTTTACAGTTTTCTCCTGATGGTTCCTGGATGGTGTTCAGGGATGAGAGCAGAAACAGGAAAAATCCGGTGTTTACCTCTTTGCCCATAGATAGCACGGCGCCATATTTTTTCGGTGAGCCTCTTTACCTGGGAAGAATAATGGCAGAAGATGCAGAGCCGGTAATGAGCGCATGGACAAGCGATCCGCTGGGTTTTGTTGTCTCTACAGGCGAACAGGGCCTCTGGAAATGGGATTTAGGAAGAGTCAAGATGGCCAGAGTGATTGATACGGCAGGTGTTGTAATCCCGACTGAGTGAATAACTTTTTAGTCCTCTCATAAATAACGGTTCTTTGTTATAAATTCCCTTATACATGTTTTCCAATTCCGCATTCCTTTAAGTTTGATCGATTGACGAAAAAATATTCCCGATGATGACTGAGCCCTGAAAGGGCAATTCTATAACAGCCCGGGGTTCCTAACCCCGGGTTACAGTTACAAATAAAATTATCCTGAGCCCTGAAGGGGCGGTCTAAACAAGAAGTATAGCCTGTTAGAATAGCTGCATCTCACAATTAAGGTGCTTCGGACATTTCCGGGTGATTTTTTGTTGAGATTAGATGAT
>JAAYYB010000414.1 GCA_012515615.1 Fibrobacter sp. | reverse complement strand
GGCTGGCAGAGGATGGAGCTGTCCTGGGAAGCGGGCGGCATCAAGCTCCATAACTCTGTGAACTCCCTGATCCGAAGAAACATCATCCGTGAATGCTATGGCTGTGACGCGCTGTGGCTGGATGTCGGCAATGAGAACAACCGCATCACCTCAAACCTGTTTATCGACGGAATCAATTCCCGAGAGCACATTTTTATTGAATGTACCCGAGATGTGGAGAACCTGATAGACAACAATATCATCTGGAATGTTGAAGGACGGTATGATAAAAATGCAGTTCCGGAGGAACCGGGTTCCTCCGGATGGTATAAAACCACGGAAACCGATTTTCGCAATGGCTATGGTATTTATCTGGAAGGTACGGACAGGCTTCGGATGGTGAACAACCTCATCGGCAAATGCGAGAAATCGGGATTTTTTGCAAAGGTAGTGGCATTCCGTCTGATGATAAAACGGGGGGGAACATCCAGGGAGAACAAATTCTTTAATAACCTGTTTTATCAATGTGGTGAAGCAGCCGTGATCATACCGAATCAACATAATGAACTGGATGGGAATGCATATTCCAAAATGCCGGGCGGATATCTCCGGGTGATGTACCCAGAGCCTGAGATGTGCCTGGATCTGCCATCGTGGCAGGAATTCTGCGGCTTTGACAAAGCCGGGTGTGAACGCGACATCACAATCGACATCGACAGCGATGCATTGACCATGGATATCACCATCCATGGAGAGCTTCCCATTGTCAAGGCGGATCCAAGGGTGTGTACCGATTACTTTGGAGAAAGGGATGAAGGCTTCAGAACAGCGGGACCATTCAAGGAGATGGAAGGCGGCAGGCTTCGATTCAATATTGACCCCCGAAAATGAAGATTGCACACTTTCCAGGGTATGCGCAACAGGGGGAGAGTGCGCGACCCCCACTGAAGCAAGAATATAGGAACCCTCACTGATAGAAGTGGCAGTCCTGGAATGAAAATGAAAAGGATTTGTCCGAGACATTGCTGTTCCCGGACAAATCCTTTTTTACGGAGATTTAAGAACTTATTTAGCTGAAGCTTTCGCTTCCTTCTTAGCATCAATCTCAACCTGGTGCTTTTGCTTGTCATATTCGACGAGCTGCTGGAAGCCAAGACCGTCCATTTGTGAAGACATCTCAGTCCACATTGCGTCAAAGTTTGCCTGATCCTTTGCAAAGATCATTTTCCAGGTGTAGTCTTCCAGGATAGCGCCGCATTGGTTACGAATAAGCGCAATATCGGAGGGATCGCTGGGAAGGGTGATACTGACATTCGGGCTGACCAGCAGAGCATTGTTGTTCTTCATGTAAAGCACAGGCTCAGCAGCTCCGAATTTCTCGGCCCATTCCCTCTTCATCTGGGTCATTGTCTGTTCTTTGTAAGTGCTCCAATACTGTGTGCTATAAGGTTCGCCAGTTTTCGGGTTTGTGCTGATGGCATCAACAATCCATTGATTAATGGCGTTGTTACCATCCTGATAGCCGCCGCCGCCAAATTCTTCAGGAACAGGGAGGTTGTCCATCAATGCATTGTCATTCTTCACAGTATATCTTCCGTCTGCACCAACTTCAAAGTTGAAGCCCTTAAGACCATTATGCTGAATTTCAATGCTTTCAGGGCTGGCATACCAATCAAGCATAGCCATAATGCGCTCGTACTTCTCGGCATCAACACCGGAACCAACACCGAATACACGTCCGCTGCCATAGAAGGTATCGGAATCTGCATAATAGAGCTGATCCTTCACTGGAACAAATATAAATGCATTGCCATTCTTCAATCTTTCCTGTGAATTCCAGAAGCCAACCTGCCAGCTGTACCACATCAGATAAACCTGGCCACTGGACATTTTAGCACATGCGGAATCCCAGTTTTGTGTACCGGAATCAGGGTCAACAAGCCCCATCAAATATGCTTTATTCAAGAAATTCGATATTTTGTAATAGGTTGCATTTTTATCGGTCAGCGGTGTGAAGCTATCATCCGGCTTAACGATGACCGAACCCTTGATCTTTTCCCCATACCAGGTGGTCAGCTGTACGACATTGGCAATACCCATCATGCCGTCGCCGCCATCCCAGTCAGCCCATAAGGAGAAGGGATAAGCAGGATCTCCGTCTTCGTTTGTCGGGTGTTTTTCTTTCATTTGGGCAAGAACATCCAGCAGTCCATCCAGATCAGCAATTTCAGGACGTCCAAGCTCAGAGTACAGATCCCAGCGGAGTAATGGGCTGGAATAAACAACATCCTGAGAATAGGCTGTCGGCCCTGTATTCGTCATCTGGCACGGAATTCCGTAAATTTTACCGCCAGAATTCCCGGACAGGGATTTGTTGAATACATCAATCTGAGGTTTGTAGGTCATCAGATTTGAAGCATTCTTGACTTCATTGGTGATCTCTCTGACCAGACCGGTTTTTACGCAGTCATCGAAGTCCGAACGCTCAAGAATGACAATGTCACCCAGGTTGCCGGCACTTGCGCGAGCCTGATAGATGGCATCCCCAGCGACCTGCGGAGCGATGATATTCAGCTCGATGTTCAGGTTGTCCTTCAGAACCTTTGCGAACCAGCCACTTTGGACCCCCTGATAGTTTGCGGCGACATTATACATTTCGATTGTCAGAAGTTTGTCAAAAGAGGAACCCTCTGTTGTGCCGGAAGGTTGGCCGGGGTCCGCGGCTGCAGTGGTTGGTGTTGCGACCGGATCATTTCCGCCTGTTGTAGCGGGTATACATCCAGTCAGGACGGTTGCCACCATTGCCACTAACAGCAATGTTGATACTAGTTTTTTCAGCTTCATTGATAATCTGCCTCCTTTAAGTAATTTTTAATAATAATGAAGTGTAAACTTCATTTTTATTATCCTTTAACAGCACCAATCATGATTCCCTTTATAAAAAATTGTTGAAAAATTGGATAGATCAGAACGATTGGTGTTACAACCACGATGGTAACAGTCATGCGTATGGATGTCGCGGTTTGTGCTGTTGCAAGGGTGGCCGCCAGGTTTGTTGTTGATGAACTGCTGTTTATCAGAGCTTTTAATGAACTTGCCTGATTGATATATTGATAGAGGATAAACTGTAGTGTGTACAGTTTTTTGTCGGTTACGAACAACAATGTATCCTGGAAGGAATTCCATTGCTGTACGGCGGAAAATATGGCTATTGTAGCCATGATAGGCTTGATGACCGGCAGCATGATTTGAAAAAAGATACGCATGGTTCCGGCACCGTCAATCTCCGCAGCCTGCTGTAATTCCTTCGGGACCGATTCCACAAAGGTTTTACACAGTACGATATAGAAAGGTGCTACTGCATAGGGAAAGATATAGACCCAAAAATTATTGTGAAGACCCAGATTTCGCATGGTAATAAACAAGGGGATTATCCCGGCATTAAAATACATGGTGATGACAACGAAACGATACCATAGCTTCCTCTTCCACAATGTTTCCCGAGTAAACATGTATCCCAAAAAAGCTGCAACAATGACGGTAAGCGTGGCTCCCACAACTGTTCTTGCAACGGAAACTTTTAGTGCCTGTAGTAAACCGGGAGCTTGACAACATCAACATAGTTTTTAAAATGCAATTCCTTTATCCAGAACAGTACCTTTCCCCGCTCACTCAAATTATTCGCACTGAGGGAATTGATAAAAATATAGTAAAACGGATAGAGACAAACAAAGGCAAAGAGTGAATAGACAACATAAGAAATTATGCTGATAATTCTGTCCTCGCGAGGGGCTTTTATTTTTTGTTTTTTATTCTGTGTTGGTTTCGTAACTGCGATCGATTTATCGTGGTTTTCCATAGAGTAATCCCCTCCTCATCATCCAAAGCTGTTTAAATCAAGCCTTCGCCCCTGGTAAGCTTGGAAAGCTTATTGGTGCCGGCCAGAAGCAAAACACTGACAAAGCTTTTAAAAATACTGATTGCAACTGAAAGCGAATAGCCGCCGCCTCCCATGGCCAGGTTATAAACATACAAATCGAGAACCTGTATATATTCCTTATTGAACGCATTCTGGAAAACATAAAACTGTTCCATGCCGTTTGATAAAAAGTTGGCAAGGTTTAGCATGACAAGTACAAAATAAGTAGGAAGCAGGATGGGGAATGTAATATGCCAAATGATTTGCAGTTTTGATGCACCATCAATTCTGGCGGCTTCATTTAACTGCTCGTCTATACCGCTGATGGCAGCGATATACATAATGGCAGCCCACCCGGCATTTTTCCAGGTCAACCACAGCCACATCTTGAACCAGACATTCTCCGAGGACTGCAGGAACATCTGTGGGGTATCGATGAGCCCCAAATTCATCAATACAGAATTAACAGCACCTGTGCTGCTGAGAACACTGTAGGCAATGGAGTATACCAGAACCCAGCTGATGAAATTCGGCAGCGTGGTAACTGTTTGAACAAATTTCCGATAGCGCTTGCTTCTTATTTCATTCAGAAACACAGCAAAAACCATTGGAAACCATGAAAAACCAAGGCTTAAGCCACTGATTGCAAAGGTATTCCGAAGAACCTTCCACAGCTGTGTGATTTTTGTGCTGTTATCCACCATGGATATGAACCACTTAAACCCAACAAAGTTTTCCATGGTTAATGGAAATGGTGGCCGATAATCAAAAAAAGCATAGACCCATCCATATAATGGATAATAGGAAAAGATAGCCACCAGAGCCAGGAATGGCAGAATATAAAGAAACTCTATATAAGAGCGAGCTCTCTTTTTATCCTTCGCCAAGCTCCATTTTTCCTTTGCAGGCTTCACATGATCTTCTGATAAACCCATAAATACTGCCTCACTCTACCGATAGTCTTATTTAGCTGGCAAACATCATCGGATTATTTCGGTTGCTCCAGCTTATTAACCTTCCAAAACAGTAAATTTATAAGTAAAACCTTTTACCTCATATAGAAATTATACATGTTAATAAAGTATATTGTCAATGAATAATCGGTAAGAATTGTGAATAATAGTCTTCTACCTCGTTATTGGTCCCCTCTTTTATTGTAGATTTT
>JAAYYB010000026.1 GCA_012515615.1 Fibrobacter sp. | reverse complement strand
TCTGCAGTATCGAAAATGATTACAACAAGCAGCAAAATAGTTGGACTGGATTTACTCAAAGAGATGGTTTGTTCGTAAAAAGGTGTGTCTACCAGGCTCCTCAGGTTTCAATAAACGAGATTTATCCTCTTTTAAATTTCTTCAAGAGAGTTCCTTCATTAACAATTAATCTTCTTTGCTCCGCTGAAATTCTAATATGGATAGAGGGTTGAGATTTGTTTGATCCTGTGTCGATTTTGGTGTAAAGTTGTTGTCATCTTGTATTTAATGATGTTGGAAAAATTTACCGCTCTCTTTCAAAACACCCCAGAGGTGAATCAGTATCAAAATGCTAAGTTACCTCTGGGGTGGACTGACGACCGTGCCATACATTTTTATCTGGCCAAATCATACGACCACTACTTTTCGCTACTGATAGTCCCCAGAAACGTCCTTGCCTCATCGCAATCCTTACTCTCCCCCTGACATCCTTCGCTGAGAAATCTCCTATATGCCTCTACCAGCCCCGATCTGCTCGTTTCATCCTGCAATGCCTGAAAACGGCGTTTGTAAAGCTGCGCTCTTCTCAGCAGCAGTTCTGATCTGGGTTGTTTCCATATAACAGATGGGGCCAGGATCGCCTTCTCCATATATTGCGAAGCTGTATTGAAATCAGGGGCTACTTCATAGGCCAGTGACACAAGAGAGTAAAACCGTGAATCATTTACATCATTCCTGTTGCTTAAATCGATGATTTCACGTATATAACGGGTCTGAAAAAGTGCATCAGCCAGAAGCACGACAGCGCTGTCCCGTGTACCGCCCGATAGATTATCTAAACCTATGGTGTTTATATTTACTACAACCGCAGTAAAATTCTTTTCTTTGAATGCGTCTATCGCTTCCGCCAGAACTGACACTTCTTTATTCTGTTTCAATGCAGCTGAATCAGGTGCCTTTGCTGAGTTGGCAGCACTGACTCTCGGCGCTGATAATTTAACACTATTTCTCCTCTGGGGCGGGGGTACTTTCACTGAATCGGAGGCGGCGGTGCTGTCATGTACAATAGTTGGCCCCCCGGCCCCTGCGACAAACTCCCCTTTCCCTTTTTCAGGAGACCTCAAAATATTAACAGCTATCAAAATCAGTACAGTCAATGCAGCTGCCGGCAACAATACAAGAGCATACTTACCTAAAGACCGGCGGGCTGGTTTTACAACAGGGACGCATACTGTCACATCAAAGGCATCCGGGTTGTCGATATATCTGCGGATCAGTTCCTGGGGAGTTAAGAATGCCATTAATGAAAGGGCGCTGTCTAAGTCCCGAAGCAAAGATTCATATGAGTCGTATCTCTTATCCCTGTCATACATCAGACATGTTTCAACTATTTCGTAGACCTTTTCAGGTAATCCACCGGCCTGATCTCTCAGCGCAATCATTTCACCGGATATCTTGGCGGAAATTACTGATTCCAGCTGGCCACTGAAGGGTCTGGTTCCACATAGCATTTCGTAAAGAAGAATGCCAAGGGCATAAATGTCGCTCCTGCAATCGACTTTCTGCTGACTATGCTGTTCCGGACTCATGTAGAAGGGGGTACCGTAATCCAGCTTATATCTCACTTCCCCCAGTTGTGCGAGTCCAAAGTCCATGACCTTTAGGTTACCATCCCCGGTTAACAGAAGGTTTTCGGGCTTAAGGTCAAGATGAACCAGTTTCTCGGAGGAGTTACCCCAGATAGAGAAAGATTTCCCGTAGGCATATTCCAGAGCCGATGAGATTACGGAGATGATTGCAAGGCAGACTGGGGGGGGCAGGACAGGATAATCTTTAAGAATCTCTCTGAGAGACTTTCCGTCAATATACTCCATTTGAATAAAGGGCAGTCTTCCGTTCCAGATACCACCGCCAAGAACTTTGACGATGTTTGGGTGATCCAGCCGGGCGGTCACCTTTGCTTCAATCTCAAACTGCTTCCTTAGAATATCCTCAGCACCAGGTTTGAGCACCTTGATGGCGCGCTCCATTTCGATGTCAACCTCAAAGCCCCTGTAGACAATCCCGATACCGCCTTCACCCAGAACCGCTGTGATTCTGCAGTTCCCGATCATCTCACCGGGCCTGGGCAGAGATGTGTCGACACTCCCGGAATTCAGGGGGCTTTCCCACTGATCTGATTCAGTTTCAATCAATGCTAATCCCTTGTTCTCTAAGGTTAATTAATATAATTTCCCTTTTCAGCATTAATCACGATAAAACACCCCAGAGATGAAATAAGAACTTTAGATTTCAGTCATTAATTCACCTCTGGGGCACCATGCACCGATCTAAGAAGATTATTACTGGCTATGAAATTTGATCTCCCCGGATTCAACTACCTGATTTTACCTCTTTTACTGCTGCTTTCAATTCAAACGAATGGGCAGGATACCCCGATTTGGCAGGATTTATCACCAGAGTTTATTGACCGCAAAGCTCTGATCATGCGGCATTATGACAAAAAGCTCTTCTCAGTTCTTCCTGACACTCTCCGTTCATCATCAAACTTAAAAAGTCAGACCTGGGTAGCGGTGGGCAAAATAGTTGTTCCACAGGGTGCTGTCTTGACAGTTCCGGATGGCGTAAAAATTTATTTCGAGCCTGAGGGTTTGATGCTCGTTGAGGGTACGGTAAAAATCAGCGGCACGGAGCAATCCCCTGCTCTTCTTTCAATTATCGATAAAAGTGAGATGTACATTGCTCCCAGAACTGAACGGATCTCCTGGAAGGGAATCAAAGTAGCGAAGTCAGGAAAATTGATCTTTAAAGATGTCAGAATCTCAGGCTCAGAAACCGGCATAAGTTCAGAAGGAACCTGTGATTCACTGTTGATTGAAAATATTACCTTTTCAGACCCGGGAAATGTTTCTGTAAATTATTCAGATTTTTCGGTGCAAGTCAGTCCCGATATCCCATTTTCTCTCAGTTGCCCTAAACCATGGGCGAGAAAAATGGAGCAAAGAGGGTACAGAGTAGCTTCAAACTGGTTTTTTGGCGAGACTGCCGGATTGGCTTTAGCCGGCCTGATTTTCTCTTCTGCCGGCTACTTTATCGACCAGAAAGTAAAAACCAGCTCTACCCATGATGTGGCCCAGGGTTACAGCAACAGGGCCACAACATGTTACAACGTTTCACGAGGTCTCTTTATCGGTGCAGGAATAACTTTAACCCCCGCGGTAATCTTCAAGATCCTCTCAAAAAAGAAATCTGCGCAGGGAGTCAGTCGGTAATGTCCGGGTCAAAAAAATCGATACTGATAATCTGTTCAGCCCTGTTTTCTCTCTTTACGATCTGCCAGAGGGTGGAATCACCGCTTTTAAGCAACTATGATGGTGATTACTCCTTTACAACACAATGGACCCCACCCCGGGATACTTTTCATGTTCTCACCCCATATGCCCTTTCCTATTACACTACAGGCAGAGACACTTTCGCCGCTTTCCGTATCGAGACCAGTCCCGACGGGCCCTTTGAAACCTCTTTTCTCAACTCAACCGCGAATGATTCTCAATTTACAGTTATCTTTACAGAGCCTTTCAACGGATCGATTATACTTACCGGAATCAGGCCAAACCTGCGGCAGGACGCATGTACTCTTGCTGTCATTGTCAAAAATCAGTTCAGGCTCAGCTGCGATACAGAAGCGATCGTCGGAAGTTCTGTGCGGATCAGTGTTCCGTCTGCATCAAAAGAGTCATTGACAGTTGATTGGTATTCAGGTGACAACCCGGTAGTGCAGAAAGAAAACAGTCACACGCTTGACTTTACCAGCGATACGGCAGGGCACTTTTCGATTTATGCTGTTATAAAAGATTCTCTGGGTAACTCAATCAGTACAGATACTGCGGATATTTTCTTTTCCCCTGCCTCTCCCCTGGTTTCATTTCCGCAAAAAACACTGCAGGTACCCTCGGGGCAGCAATACACTTTAGCCGTTCAGAAATCAAACTGCGATTCATTATCATGGGTGGTAAAAAAACTGAATCTGAGCACCGCTACTACCGGTCCGCTTTCAGTCACCTTTACCCAACAGGGGCCCGACACAGTAATAGTCAGGGGATCCAACAGGTTCGGGATGACAAGTGATCCTGACACACTGTTTGTGAGTGTTTCCAGGTTCACTTATGATTTACAGGCTGTCGCAGGACAGTTCCCTGATACAATACGTGCCGGGAAGTGGGCAAAGTGGGAGGTCTCGGCATTTCGCGACAGCATACTTCTTGACAGTCCCGATGTCTCATATTTCTGGAGTGTAAAGCCCGACAGCATCTGGGATTCCATCAGGACCAGTACTGGAAAAAACAGCCTTGAGCTGTTTATTGCCGATTCACAGTCTCCCTTTACAATTAATGTTTCAGCCTCAGTGGGAAATGACACCACATACTCTCTTCAGAAATTCATTACAATCAGGGAATTCCGTCCCACCTGTACATTTATAACCGAAAACGAAGCTTCCCGGATAAACCGGGACCTTCAACTTTCAATTCGAGTCTCTGACAGCAATGACAGCGGGAGTATTGCAGAGATTTTCTACAAAACCTCTGATACAGATTTGCCGCAAAGCACCGGAGGCCAGAAAAAATGGACCGTTCGATTTCTTACACCTGGCAGAAAAGTAATCCAGGCGTGGGCTGTCGACAATGACGGCTTTACATCAGATACCGCATTGATCTATGCCGATATTGAACCTGACGGGCCGTTTTTTATCCGCCCGCTAATCGACACGTCTGTGTATATTAACGATACACTTCGGATCCCGGTTCCTGCATTGGTCGGCGATGGCTCAGTGCCGGTAGAAGAATATCTCTGGGATTTTGACAATGATGGCAATTGGGACAAAACAACTGCTCTGGAAATATTTGATACGGTTTACAACTCTGAGGGTTTAAACCATATCAGAGTCCAATGCATCAGCGAAAATGGTGATACCGCCCTTAATCCGGCTGAATTGATACTCAGAGTTTCTTCTGGAACCCCGCACATTCAGAAAATCAGCTTCTCTCCAGTAATTATTTATGTCAGAAACTCTGTTGCAGTCAGTGTCAGGGCCGCAGATTCCAATGGTGTTATAAAGCAGATCGCAATTGGAATTAATGATGAACCGGATTCGATCTTTTCTGTAAAGGAAGGCTCTTTTGTGGATACGGTTTTTAAACTGAATATGACCGAACCTGGAAGGTATCGGTTTAAAGCCGCGGCAATCGATGAAGACGGGCAGAAATCGGGATACGTTTCTTCCGATGATTCTCTGACAGTCTCATCAGGAGATCCGATCATGGTGTCTGTAAAACCGGATACATGCTGGATCTACGATGACACGACATTTACTATCAAGGCTTTCGATGTCAACGGGACAATTTCAGACTACTTTATACAATGGGAATCGGGGCTGTTCAATCAATCTCCAGACTCTATCATAAGTCACAGTTTCAGTAGTGAAGGGTTGAAGAGATTGCGTGTGTATGTGGCAGATGATGACGGGTATATCTCGGATACTCTGACCGATTCAGTCTATGTGCTCTTGGGAAAGCCTTCTATCAGGCACCAGTTCCCCGATTCGGTCTGGTACAGGGATACGGTTCAGTACCAGCTTACCGGAATCGATTCAAACGGCACAATTTCAAGGTATGCTGTATCATGGGAACGTGGCCACTCTTTTGAATTCAAGAACGGAAATCTGTTCAGTCACTCGTATTTATCCGGAGGGCTTAAGGAAGTAAAGGCTTTTGTGATTGATGATGACTCGCTCTCTTCAGATACTATCACAATCAGCATTTATGTAAAACCGGGATTTCCGTCATTTGAATCTATCCGCATCAACAGACCCGCATCAGAGATCTTCATCCGGGACAGCATCAATTTTACAGTCAGGGGATCAGATCCCGACGGGTTTATCGACAGTATTTATCTTTCATTGGACAATGACACGGTTTTTGAGCGTAAGGCAAAAGCAGCCTCTGACAGCGCCGTTTTTCGCAACCTTGTCTACTCACGGGCCGACAGTGGATCAAAAAAGCCTCTTTTAAGGATCAAAGATTCCAGGGGGCTCACAAAAGATTCCACTTTGTCTATCACAGTAAGATCAGGAGCCCCATCTGTCGATTCACTTGATCTTAAAGAAATTTGGGTAGTTGATACCAGCGCTTTTAAAATTCACTCATCAGATCCTAACGGCTACATTGTCAATCGGTGGATTGACTGGGACATTAATGGAGTATGGGATGACAGCTTGACCGGAAGCAGTTCCGGATCGCATTTCTCAATTGACACTTTTTATCATTCATGGGACATCCTTTCCGGGGGAAAATTTGCTGTCTTTAATGTGAAAGTGATGGATGAAGATTCGGTGATGTCGGCTGTAAAGACATGCTCGGCTTTTGTGCGCCTGGGAAGGCCCCTTATTGAGGGTAATGCAAGTTACGGCTTGCCGATCCAGTGGAAAGCCGATACCATGTTTTACGTATATACAGGCACAAAACCAACAGTTGCAGTCGATACTACAGACACAAATGGTGTGATTCAGAAGTTTTATTGGGATTCCTACGGGGATGGGATCGATGACAGCACTGATACTCCTAAATTACCTGTTACCCTTCCCCCAAACACAACCACAAAGTTTGTTGTCAGGGGCATTGACGATGATATGTTGATCTCTAAAGCATTCACTTTTTATGCTTTTGCAGATGCTCCGCCGCCTGATACTTTCAAAATCAGTTACAGGTATGACCCGTCAACCCCATCTTCATTTTCGATCAGGTGGCAGGGTCTTGATGCCAAGGATGACAGCCTGACAAGTGTTCTGATAATATCGGGTTTAAATCTTTCAGAATTGACTGACACCATTACCGACGGCTTTGAACCTGCGATAAACTTTACACCTGATCTTGGTTATTTAAGCAGAACCTTCAACCCGCAAAGCCTGGGGTATAATCAAGAGTTCTATTTCAAGGTGGTTCTACGGGATGCTCGTGGAAGCATGAGCGAAAAGATATCGATGCCGATAACATACCCTTGAAAGTTGCAAGTCACAAGTCACAAGTTGCAAGCTCGCAAGTTAAGAGTTAAGAGTAAGAAGTTAAAAGCTGCAATGAAGCGTTTTCACTGAGTCCTTAAAAGGATATCTTCGGATAACGTAAGACTGGTGTCCTTTTAAAACATACAAGAGCTTAGGAAAAATGTACTGGTATAATCACCGGTCTTACTTTCTAATTCCGGGAGGCTATAATCCATTTTAATCTACCTACAGTTCGTCAGTGCGGCCGCAGGGGGCGGTTGAAAATGTGATTAAATTACCTGCCTTTGCAACTGGTGGGCAACATGGGGTGATAGCGCAAGACCAGCGTCTTCGACGGGCTTGAGCGAAAGAGGGGGTACCCTCTTCCAGAAAGTCTTTATCTCTATTTATTATTTGTTTTAAGGGGCACCCTCTTCCAGAAAGTCTTTATCTTTAATTATTATTTGTATTAGGGGCAACCTCTTCCAAAAAGTCTTTATCCTTAATTATTATTTGTATTAGGGGCGCCCTCTTCCAAAAAGTCTTTATCTCTAATTATTATTTGTATTAGGGGCAACCTCTTCCAAAAAGT
>JAAYYB010000226.1 GCA_012515615.1 Fibrobacter sp. | reverse complement strand
CAGACAGTTTCGTATCAGCGTGCCGGCGGTCAGCTACTCGGTTGAGCGGGGAGAACAAATTGTGAAAATGAATAATTATAAGCTTGTTGAGAAATAACTTAATAATTTAAGGACGTCCCAATTTTCCACGTCCCACGTCCCAATTTTCCAATTTTCGTCTAATTTCTTTAATATTGTAATGAACTACCTCGCAGGAAGCTACGAGGTATCTATAACTGCGAGGAACGAAGCAAGCTTCGGGGAATATGACCCGAAGAGATTTAAAAAGAAAGGGCAACATATGAATTCAAATACTAAACAAGTGAAATATGGTTACGGCGCAATTATCTTTGCGACAACTGTTCTATTCTTGTTTGTTCTTTCAGTATCATCGGCGATGCCTTTTACGGCATGTGCAGAAAAAAGATCGAAAAGCCATTCAAAAAATAGTGAGGCAATAGTATTTAAAGGCTATAGATTATCGGATACAGAAATGGCATTCATAAAAGCTTTGGCTATTGAAGATTTTTATAAATGGACTAAAGCAAAAGAATTGGGATTTGATCCTGCTAAGTATTCTGCTCAGGTTGGCTTTTGGGAAGAGTTATCAAAAAAAATGTTGATCACTTCACAAAGTAAATTAACCACAAGTATCTTGTCAAGAAGCGAGGATGGCAGCTACAAAAGTTTTGAAGGTAAATCTGTATTATTTTCTGGTAAAGTGGACGCTGTTAATCGTCATGAAGAAGCGGACGGAGACCATGTCTCATTCCGGAGCGCGGATCAACCAATAATGCTAATTAGGGCTTTCTTTAATGATGGATTCAGGGATTATCTTGCTAAGCTCAGCACGGGGCAGGACATCGATATTATATGCCGGAAAATCAATGTCAGAAATGATGCAGTTGAGCTGCACAGTTGCAGTCCGATGATACATTTGATGGATGAACATAGTAAACAATTTATTTTTTCATTTCAGACCGATAAAGAAAAAGAATTTTTTATTCCCTATGTATTGATATTATCAATGGCATATCCCGATTTTATGTCATGTATGAATATGAGTATGTCTGAGATGAGTAATTGCATGAGTAAATTCCGGATGAAGCCGGTGGATGAAAAAAGGAGAAAACAAATAGCAAAAACCGTTTCGAATAAACTCCGTATTAATACGACCAAGCTTAAACCATTGATCGACAGATTACCCAAAATACCTAAATATGCGGAAGACACAATATCAATAAAAACTGCAACCATTAAACCATTCATAAATCAAGTTCTTTATAATGACATGAAAGGTGCCATGCTTAATCTGCAGTACGTTAATAAGGGGCCAATTGATATAACCGCCGTAGAAGTAAATGTCATAATAAGAGACTCATTCAACGAAATCGTATTCAAGAAAAGATACGAAGATCACCTGATAATAGAATCTGGTTCGGAAGTTACGAATCAGGGCTGGTTTGTAAAATCAAGCAGCATTTTACATCAGACCTATACGAAACAGGATGACATATTATACAGACTGGCACAAACTGGCGCGGCTAAGATAAAAACAGAAATTGTAAGAGTTGCGCTCAAAGACGGAACAATTTTGGTGAGCTCTAGGAAATCAAAATAACGCACCTGATCATATGCATAAAGCAGTTATCAGTCATCTTCGTTTTATCCAAAAAACGCCTGATCGAGTTCGCTCATACTTCAACAATTCGACCACAAAGTATGCAGCTTGATGAGAATTCTATTATGAGGAACATGGGGACGCTGAGCCCGGGTTCGACAGTGCTAGGTAAACGATTCGGTAATAGTTGAGTTATTGCATTCATTGCCTATTCCGCTGATTTCGCCACCTGATTCCGAAGGAATCCGCCATGCGATTCCGGTGGATGTCGCCACCCTGTTCCGAATCATGTCGCCACTCCGGGGTCGGAGCGAAGCGACGCTGGTTTTCGGTTGTTTGTCATAACTTGGTCTTCGGTGT
>JAAYYB010000225.1 GCA_012515615.1 Fibrobacter sp. | reverse complement strand
GAACATAAAGAAAACAGAGCTGTATAAAAATCTCTCGCTCAGTCTTGACAGCTCCGACAGATTTTTCGTCGAAATCGAAGATGAGATTTTTAATATAAACAAAGCCTATCTTGAGGAGGAGAAAAGAACCGGAACAGAAAGATGTGACCTGTTTGTAGAAAAGTATAGCAATGATATGATGCTGAAAACAGCAGTTATTCTGGGTTGTGCCGGAAGTGCCGTTTTTATCATAGGAATGTCATGCAGAGACATAGAGTCGCCTTTATGGGAGGGTCCTGCTTTATGGCCCTATTTCAGCTCTCTTGTGGGGGCAATCGTAACCGGTGTTTCTATTCCCCTGGGATCGGCCGCATTGATAAGGCACACAATTAAAAAAGATAAAAAACTGTTTTTTATCAGTCAGATGAGATCAAAATGCGCAAATTCACTACCGGATCAAAATCCGAACATAAAGGTAATCATTCCACGAAGGCAATAAATAGAGTACCCTGCTGATTACATTGAAAATCGTTCCGGGAAAGTTCAATTTCGAACTCCACCTCCTGTCCCCGGTTCCGGCAATATGTAACAATCTTCCCCCCTTTTTCGTTTTAATAGGTAAAGTCATCGATCCTGTGTTATTTTTACTTTCTATCCATAATCCTGGAAGTCGCAATTGGGTAGAACCCAACTGCGATCTTCAGGTTTACGCTTCGTACATTGAGCATCTCTGACAAGGAAAGACCGTGAAAAAAAGAAAAACCCGCATCGTCATCTACAGTTTTCTCCTTATTTTCTCATTCTCTCTTTCACTGATTTCAGTTGAAAAGCCGGGAAAAACATTCACCTCTTCTGCCGAATCTTACAAGGATTCCTGGGGAAAGATCGACTCACTTATGAAAAAAGGCCTTACCCAAACCGCGATCGACTCTGTAGATAAAATTTACGCAAGGGCAAAAAAGGCCGGTAACGCGGATCAGACAATTAAAGCTCTGATCTTCGGGTTCCGCCTCATGGACTATAAAGAAGAGAATTCCGCACAAAAGGTTATCTCCAGGTTGAATGCAGAAATAGAAGAATCGAAGTTCCCGGTAACCCCTGTACTGCATTCGATGCTGGCTGAATGTTACTGGAATTACTATCAGAATAACAGGTGGCAGATTTACGACCGGACTCAAACAGAGAATACCGATCTGCAGGATATAAATACATGGGACCTGCGCACTATCATGGAAAAAATCATCAGTGAATATGACCTTTCACTCATGGAAAAGGGAAAACTGAAGCAGAGCCGTCTCAGCATTTACGATGAGATAATTGAGAATCGTTCTCCTGATGACAATCTGCGCCCTACCCTTTATGATTTTCTTGCTCATCGCGCGGTAGACTTCTTCTCTACAGATGACCACAGCCTTACAAAACCGGCATTTGAGTTTACTCTTAACAGCCCCGATTTTTTCCTCCCTTTCGATCGTTTTGCAAGACTTGATATTCGTACACAGGATACATCTTCACTGAAATTCCATGCAATCAGGATTCTTCAGGACCTCCTCGCTTTTCATCAGCAGGACAGCGATCCGGGTGCGCTTATAGACGCAGACCTGAAACGGCTCTCATTTGCACGTACTCATGCTGTACTCCCAAACAAAGATTCACTTTACCTCTCTGCTCTTGTTGCCCTTAAAAACCGCTTTCCAAACACCCCGGCATCAGCGGAAATCTCTTACCAGATTGCCATGCTTAAACGGGACTGGGCAGGAAGCTTCATCGCCGGTCAGGATGAGCAGTACCGATGGCTGAACCGGGAGGCTCTTGATTTGTGCACTAAAGCCATAAAAAACTGGCCTAAATCATACGGCGCGGCACAATGCAAAACTCTTGAAGCGGAAATAAAAACCAGAGAGATGGGTTTTACCATAGAATCGGTCAACCAGCCTGAAAAACCATTTAAAGTTCTGCTGACATATAAAAACATCGATAAAGTTTACTGGCGTCAGGTGAAAATCGATTTCGAAGAGTACAGAAAACTGATTGACAATGGCCATGAAGATTCTACGGTCATCAAACTCTCGTCAATGAAACCTGTTAAAGAGTGGTATACGACTCTTCCCCTGCCTTCAGATTACCAGAACCACTCTGTAGAGCTCCAGATGATGCCGCTCCCTTTAGGACATTACGCCATTCTCTGCTCATCCAGCCCAGATTTCACCTTAAAAGAGCAGGCTGTGGCTCATGGATCAGTGCAGATATCAAACCTGAGCTACATCGATCGCCAATTAGAAGGAGGAGGCCAGGAGTTTCATATTCTTGACCGCAAAAGCGGACATCCTGTTCAGGGAGTAACAGTCAAGGCATGGAAAAATGTCTACGATGAAAAAAGCCGCGCTTACAAAAGAGTCCTTCACGACACATTCCTTTCTGATAAAGATGGGCTCGTGGTGGTACCAGGAACCAGCAGCCGCAATTACTCAAGATACTCTGTAGATCTTATAAAAGGCGCTGACCGGCTTTATACAGAAAGTCAGTACTCTCTTTACAGGTATGACAAACAGAAGCCACAGATGAATCTCAGGACCTTCTTCTTTACCGACCGTGCAATTTACCGTCCGGGACAGACAATCTTTTTCAAGGGAATCGTGCTCAGAACAGACGGGGATAAGAGCGAAATCGTTCCCGGACACACCACAACAGTCCGCTTTAACAATGCCAATGGTCAGGAAGTCTCAAAACTCAAGCTGACGACTAATAAATACGGCTCCATACATGGCAGCTTTGAAGCTCCTCTTAATGCTCTCAACGGGAGGATGAGCATTGAAGATGGTCATGGCTACACCGGATTTTCTGTAGAAGATTACAAACGGCCTAAATTTGAAGTCAAACTGGATCCGGTCAAGGGAAAAAGCCATCTGGGAGAAAAAATCACCGTAACTGGACACGCCAGAGCTTATGCCGGGTCACCGATTGACGGTGCTTCGGTGAAATACCGTGTAGTACGCACTGCCCGTTTCCCTGACTGGTGGTGGTGCTGGTGGCGACCCTCCAGATGGAGCAGCCAGATGGAGATAACAAACGGAAGCACAGTCACAAATGATACCGGATGCTTTGCAATCGATTTTACAGCTCTGGCTGACAAGACGATTCCAGAATCGGAGAATCCCACGTTTTCCTATGAAGTATCAGTTGATGTCACAGATATCAACGGTGAAACCCGTTCCTCATCAGGGGTTGTCAATGTGGGCTATGTCTCTATGACAATGAATGTGGATATCGGTTCACAGGTTAGAAAAGAATCTGGCCTGTCCTTTACTATAAATACAGCCAACCTCAACGGAACATTTGAACCCGCAAAAGGAACCATTGTCATAAACAGGCTGAAAACTCCTGAAAAGCTGCTCAGGAAACGTATGTGGAACGATCCGGACACAAGTGTCATGTCAAAAGATCAACATGAATCACTGTTCCCCGATGATCTTTACAATAAAGATGACGACATCACAAAATGGACAAAAGAAACAGAGGTTTTCAGAAGCGGATTTGACACACAGAAGGATAAGATCCTGAATCTGGCAAAAGCTCAAAACTGGAAATCTGGAGTTTATGTACTGGAGGCTGAAACAGAGGACCAGACCGGAAAAAAGGTGAAGGATATCCGGTATTTCACATTGTACTCGGAAAAAGAAAAAACACTTCCATACCAAATGGCAGACTGGTTTGTGCCTGTAAAAGAGAAGTGTGAACCCGGAGAGAATGCAGTTTTCCTGATCGGGACAGGGTACAGCGACACAAAAGTGCTTTATGAGATTGAACATAAAAACCAGATAGTCAAAAAAGAGTGGCTCAATATCAGTAACGGTCAGTTGCGGCTTGAGATTCCGGTTGAGGAAAAGCACAGAGGGAACTTATCCATCCATCTGGGTTTCGTGCGCTGCAGCCGGGCTTATTATCACACCGCCAACATCGAAGTTCCATGGACAAACAAGGAACTTGACGTGTCATTTGAAACTTTCCGGAGCAATCTTTATCCCGGGGAGAAAGAGGAATGGCGCATTAAAGTAAGCGGAAAGAAAAAGGACAAAATCGCCGCAGAGATGGTGGCAGCACTGTACGATGCCTCCCTGGATGCATTTACACCGCATAGCTGGCAGTTTCAGATCTACCCCAGGTTCAGCGCCGGTAAATACTGGAGGTTTGGA
Organism: Fibrobacter sp.; assembly: GCA_012515615.1. Classification (GTDB taxonomy): domain Bacteria; phylum Fibrobacterota; class Chitinivibrionia; order Chitinivibrionales; family Chitinispirillaceae; genus JAAYIG01. Next base: position 9,755 of record JAAYYB010000225.1, on the reverse strand, counting down.
TCTGTAGCCCGCACTGCGCAAGGTCGCCTCTGCAGTGTCGACTGGAACAATTACCCGTCACTACCCTCCAGACTTTATCCGCAGCTGAACTGGTTTGGATACTACATGAGTGGAAATTCTAGAATTGGACGAAGAGGGGTTGCTGGTATTGGATATGGAAGCGGATATGGAAGCGGGTTTGGAGGTGATATCCAATATATAAAGTCTAAAGTTGCAGAAGCATCTCCAGCCAGCTTCGAAATGGCTGAGGCCCCTGAAAGATTATCAAAACAAGGCTTATCCAAAGCAGTCGCGAATGCAGATATCTTTGGCGAAGGGGGATTTGCCACCGGTATAGATGAAATATTGATGGGCGTAGGCGGACTGAAAAACGGTTCTGATAAACTGGATCTGTCAAAAATCAGTGCCCGCACAAACCTCAATGAGACCGCATTCTTTTTCCCTGCTCTGGAAACTAATGACAAAGGCGAAATCATCGTCAAATTCCAGATCCCGGAAGCCCTTACCAGGTGGAAGATGTTAGGGTTTACGCATACACAGAATCTCGAATACGGGATGACCTCAAACGAAATAACAACACGTAAAGATCTGATGGTTATGCCTGCCCCCCCGAGATTCTTCAGGGAAAACGACCGGATCACTTTTTCAGCCAAGGTTTCAAACCTCTCCGATAAAGATCTCTCCGGGAGCGCTCAACTGTTCCTTTTCGATGCGGCTTCCATGAAACCGGTTGACACGGAATTCGGCAACAAAACCGCACAGGTGCCCTTTACGGTTAAAAAAGGCCTCAGTGCACCATTAAGCTGGGAACTGAAAATACCCGAGGGGATCGGGGCTGTGACATTCAAGGTTGTCGCTAAAGCAGATAACTTCAGCGACGGTGAAGAACAAATTATTCCAGTATTGTCAAACAGAACTCTTGTGACAGAAAGCGTTCCGCTTCCCATACGGAAAAAAGGGACAAAAAACTTCTCCCTTCCATCACTGCTTTCACAGAACGATTCATCAAGTACACTGGTGAACCACAGACTTACCCTTGAGTTTACATCCAACCCGGCCTGGTATGCGGTCCAGGCACTCCCCTATCTGATGGAATATCCTTATGAGTGCTCGGAGCAGACATTCGGACGGTTTTACGCAAACAGCATCGCTGCGCATATCGCAAACTCCTCACCAAAGATAAAGGCCATTTTCGATCAATGGAGAACCCAGTCCCCGGATGCGCTCATCTCAAATCTGGAGAAAAACCAGGAACTGAAAGCGCTTGTTCTGGAAGAAACACCCTGGCTGCTTGACGGTAAGGATGAAACTGAGCAGAAAAAACGGATAGCACTGCTGTTTGACCTGAACAAGCTTGCAAATGAAAAAGACCGTACTCTCACGAAGCTTAAAAAACTTCAGCTGAAAAATGGCGGCTGGCCCTGGTTTGAAGGTGGGCCAGATGACCGTTACATAACCCAGTATATCGCCACAGGTCTGGGGCGTCTGGATCATCTTGGTGTTCTGCAGCTTCGTAAAGATCGCGGACTTAAAGACATGACAAAGGATTTCCTTGATTTCCTCGACAACCGCATCAGAGAGGACTACGAACAGATACAGAAAAAAGGAAATAAGGATGCCAACAATCTCTCTGTGCTCCACATTCAATACCTTTACATGAGAAGTTTCTTCAAAGACCTGGCTGTTAACAAACAGAATGAAACCGCTTTCAGCTATTTTTTCGAACAGTCTAAAAAATACTGGCTTGAAAACAGCCGATACATGCAGGGAATGATCGCTCTGGCGCTCGACCGGTACGGTGACACTGTCTATCCTGCACAGATCTTGCGATCTCTCAAGGAAAACTCAATTACAAATGAAGAGATGGGCATGTACTGGAAAGAGATGTATCAAACCCGCTCATGGTGGTGGTATGAGGCACCAATCGAATCGCAGGCACTCATGGTTGAGGTGTTTCAGGAGGTGGCAAATGATACATCTTCGGTTGAGGACCTTAAGGCATGGCTTCTTAAAAGCAAACAAACTCAAAACTGGCGGACAACACGGGCTACCGCAGAAGCCTGCTATGCGCTGCTGCTTCGCGGAACAGACTGGCTCCAGAATCCCTCAAATGTATCGATAAAACTTGGAGAGATTGTAGTAAACACAACTGATAATAAAAACACAAAAGCTGAGGCTGGAACAGGGTATTTCAAGAAATCCTGGACAGCATCGGAAATAAGCCCCGATATGGGAAATATCACTGTGACAAAACAGGAAAACGGAGTTGCCTGGGGCTCGCTCTATTGGCAGTATTTTGAACAGATGGACAAAATAAAACCTTCAGAAACACCACTCAAACTCAGTAAAAAGCTCTTCATTCAGAAGGATAGCCCTGTCGGGAAGAAATTATCTCCTGTTGAAAGCGGTACAGCTCTCAAACCCGGTGACAAACTCACAGTGCGAATCGAGCTCAGGGTTGACAGGGACATGGAGTATGTTCACATGAAAGACATGCGGGCCTCCGGATTCGAACCCCTCAACGTATTCTCCGGTTACAGGTGGCAGGATGGACTTGGGTATTACGAGAGTACACGCGACGCGGCAACGAACTTCTTCTTCTCAAGGCTGAATAAGGGAACTTACGTTTTTGAATATCCGCTTGTAGTTTCACATGCAGGGGATTTCTCAAACGGTATCACCACGATTCAGTGCATGTACGCTCCCGAATTTACAAGCCATTCGGAAGGAGTGAGGGTGGTGGTGGGTAGCAGGTAACAAGTTACGAGTCACAGGTGGCAAGTTGTAAGTTGTATGAGCAGGATCATAAAAAGGAAGGGAGATAGGATCACTCTGCCTCTTTTCCTTCCTTAAACTTTCGACCTTTAACTTAAAACTTGCGACTTATAATAAAGGCTGCGGCTTCTCCCCTTCTTCAATGTCACGCAATCTCAAGTTCAGCGCATCATAGGATATATGAATTTCCCATGCAGATACCAGAAGCGAAAGCATGAGCGCAACAAGTGCCAGTATGAATGTCACCTCAGCAGCTATGCTGTAGTTGAAAAAAATCATAAACATGCAGACTGTGCAGAGAAAAAAACTGATCACACCCAGAAACTGCATATTTCTGATTAAAATGATCCTGAAGCGCAGACTTTTGATCTGGGCCAGGATTACATCCTCGGCTTCCAGTGTATACTGTTTGTGAAGCTCTCGCACAAGTGCCGCAAGTGCAAGAAAGCGGTTAGTGTAGGCCAGAAGTAAAAGTGATATGACCGAAAAGAGAAGCGTGGGAGTGGTAAGTGTCAGAATAGGGCTGTGGTTCATTAATGATTAAAATAGAAGCCGCAGGCAGCAGATCGCAAGCTAAAAGTCGCAAGCTAAAAGTCGCAAGCTAAAAGTCGCAAGCTAAAAGTCGCAAGTCGCAAGTCGCAAGTCGCAAGTCGCAAGTCGTAAGTCGTAAGTCGCAAGTCGCAAGTCACAAGTCACAAGTCGTAAGTTAGGAGTCAAGAGTCAGCCAAAAGCCTGACCTGTCTAATTTCTGAAAGGCTACAATAAGTTTTAATCTACCACCAGTTCGTCACTGCGGCCGCAAGGATGTTAAAAAATGTGATGAATTTACCTGCCTTCGCAACTGGTGGACAACACGGGGTGATAGCGGAAGACTGGCGTCTTCGACAGACTGAAGCGCAAGAGGGGGCACCCTCTTCCAGAAGCTCTTTACTCTTGTTTATTACTCATTTCGGAAAAACGCCTCCCCTTCCAAAAAATCTTTAACTTCTTTTTCGTTTATTAAAACAATCCTGGTGTTCGACTACAGACACTTGCTTAGGACACGGTCGAGGGCGACCGTGGCACACTGAAAGGGACTTCCGGTGAATAAAGGTACTTTTCAACTCCCAACTCCCAACTCCCAACTTCCAACTTGTGACTTGTAACTTGTAACTTTCAAGCTTCTGATATCCGTCACGAATTATTTTTAGAAGCTTTGTTTCGGGAGTTGTAATTATACAGGATATTCAGTTGTTTAAGCATTTTTTTACAGTTCTTCTTTTTCTATGTGTTTCATCCTGGTCATTTGAGAAATCAAAAGTCGAGAAAGAGACCGGTCTTTTAGATCTGAAGAGCGAGCCTTCCTACTCTGCAGAAGTAATCTCATATTTTGCCTGCTATTCACTCGATTTCGCAGATTCCATAAAGCATTTCTTTGGTTACGTTCAGGCTGACTCATTCAGGATTGCCACACATGTCTTTTTAACACCTGAAAACAGCAGAACAGTTTTGATGACACACGGATACCTTGACCATGTCGGGATATTGAAAAATGTGATCAAAGAGTGCCTGAATGCCGGTTACTCGGTTGTAGCTTTTGATCTTCCCGGACATGGGCTCTCATCAGGTGACCCGGCATCGATCGGCAGTTTTACAGAATACGCCAGAGTATACGATTCTGTGCGAAAAAGCGTGAGTCCGGTAACAACTGCTCCTTTAACACTGGTTGCACACAGCACCGGATGTGCTGCGGCTCTGGAATATCTTGCAGAAAAAGGCGGCATCGACATTAAAGAAATTATCCTGCTTGCGCCTTTAATAAAAACTGCATACTTTGGATTCCTTAAGGCAGGGCAGGCCATAATTTCACCTTTTACCAAAAGAACTGTGCGTCTGTATCGTAATCAGTCATCAGACAAAGAATTCTTGAATTTTCTCAGGAACGATACACTTCGCATTGAATCATGTCCCCTCCGCTGGGCATCGGCTTATTTCTCCTGGTTTGATAAGACACAATCCTTGCAGCCCCGCTCTACTCCTCCGGTAACAGTGATTCAGGGGTCAAGGGATGATGTGGTTGATTGGAGATACAATGTTCCTTTTCTGAAAGAGAAATTCACTGATATTAAAGTTTATATGATTAAAGGTGCAAAGCACCAGTTGATGAATGAAGCAGGAAACTATAAAACAGAATTTGAAAAAACAATAAGGGATTGTCTGTATAAGTAACAGACCTGCCTTTTTTTCAGTAACATCTACACAGGATTTTTATGAGAAAAGCTGATTTCCGGAACATAGCGATCATCGCTCACGTTGACCATGGTAAAACAACTCTGCTTAATGCGATGCTGAAGCAGAGTGGAACATTTCGCGACAATCAGGTCGTTGAGGACCGTGTTATGGATTCCATGGATCTGGAACGGGAGCGCGGAATCACCATCATGGCAAAAAACACCTCTTTCCAGTATAAAAATGTGAAAGTCAATGTTGTGGACACTCCCGGACATGCGGATTTCGGCGGTGAAGTAGAACGCAGCCTTAATCTTGTAGACGGGGCACTGCTTCTTGTGGATTCCAGTGAGGGGCCTCTTCCTCAAACCCGTTTTGTTCTTAAGAAGGCGCTGGAGAAGAAGCTTCCTGTCATACTGGTCATCAACAAAATTGATCGTCCAGATGCGAGAATAGATGCAGTGATCAATGAGGTTTTTGATCTGTTCATCGATCTTGATGCCACGGAAGAACAGATTGAGTTTCCCATTCTTTTTACTAATGCAAAAACCGGCGTGGCTCATCTTGACCTTAATGACGATTCTCAGAACCTTTGTCCGCTCTTCGACAAGATTCTGGAACATATCCCCGGACCAATTGCCAGCGATGAGCAGGTGCCGCAGCTTCTTATCACAAACCTCAGTTACGATTCCTATGTCGGACAGATTGCCATGGGAAGACTGGCAAGTGGTACGCTGGAAATGAACAAAAATTACAGTCTCTGTGCCAAGGACAGTATCAGAAATGGTATCAAGTTCTCCGCCTGTTATACTTTCCAGGGACTGCAGAGGATTCAGGTCAATAAAGTTGTTGCAGGAGATATTATTGCCATTGCCGGTGTTGAAGGGGTGCAGATCGGGGACACGATCTCCAGTGATGAAGACCCTAGACCGCTTCCGCGAATCAAGGTTGATGAACCGACAGTCTCCATGATATTCTATGTAAACAGCGGTCCTTTTGCAGGCAGAGAGGGCACATTCCTGACCTCAAGGCACCTCAGAGAACGCCTGCAGAGAGAAACCCTGGGCAATGTCTCCATGTCAATGAAAGAAGTCGGGCGCACAGATGCCTGGGAGATGTGTGGAAGAGGCGAGCTGCAGATGGCAGTGCTTATTGAGACCATGCGCCGTGAAGGTTATGAGTTCATGGTTTCAAAACCAAGGGTTATTACTAAAGAGGTCAATGGCAAGAAGATGGAACCCATGGAAATGGTCTACCTTGACATACCTGAGGAAAGGGTAGGTATTCTTACCGAAAAGCTTTCTACCCGAAAGGGCCGTATGCTTTCGATGCACAACCACGGCCATGGAAGAGTCGATATGCAGTTTCTGATTCCATCAAGGGGCCTTATCGGTTTCAGGAGTCAGTTTCTCACTGATACCAAAGGCGCCGGTATCATGAACTCCCTTTTTGAAGGATATGCAGAGTGGTTTGGACCTATCCCGCAGCGCACAAACGGCACTCTTGTCGCTGACAGACCCGGGAAAGTCACCACCTATGCTTGTCTGGGGATGGCTGACCGCGGAGAACTTATCGTACAGGTCGGAACCGAAGTCTATGCAGGGATGATTGTCGGCGAGAGAAACAGGCCTGAGGATCTGGTGATAAATATCGCGCGTGAGAAAAAACTCACCAACATGAGAAGCTCCACAGCGGAAGCGACGGTCGTTATGAGACCGCCAAGGATTCTCTCTCTTGATCAGTCAATTGAGTTTATCTCAGACGATGAACTGATTGAGATCACTCCCCAGTCAATACGACTCAGAAAGATGGAGCTTGAAGCTTCAAAAAGGGCTATCGCGAGAAGTAAAGAAAAAATGGCTTTACTGGAGAAAGAATAAAAAGCAAAAAAAGGGCAGGTCTTACCCTGCCCTTGTCTTCTTTCGTCACTATTGATCCACCGGGTTGTTTCACCTTGGCGCCGCATCCGGCAATCCTCCGTCAACGGGAATCGTTGCACCGGTAGTAGGTGTAAGCCGGTTGGCAAAAAACAGTACCGCAGATGCCACATGATCCGAGGTAACCTGAGCCTTAAGAAGATTTCTGTTCCTGTAATACTCCTCAAGCCCCTTCTCGTCAAGCCCCCTTGCTTTCATGCGGTCAGGACCCACCGCACTCCAGAGACCGGATTTTGTTTCTCCATGAGAAAAAACGGCATCCGGCGCCACCATGTTTACCCGCACTCCGATTCCAGCAAGCTCAAGACTTGCTATTCTGGCCAGCTGGTGAGAGGCGGCTTTTGTGGCACTGTAGGCACCGAATTTTGCACCGGGCGCAAATACATTCTTCGTAGAAATAAGTATTATATCTCCACCTGTCTGCTGAAGCGCAAAATGACGCCCCGCCTGACCGATCAAAAGAAGCGTTCCATCGATATTCACTCTTTCAAGTTTCTGGAAAATAGCCAGATCCATATCGGTCAGTGGCGAAACATGGGCTATGCCGGCATTTACAACTACCAGATCGAGTCCACCCCATTGACCGGCAATCGTCTCAAATCCTGCCTCGACAGATTCCCGCGATGTAACATCAAGAGCAACCGCCATCACCCGGTCTGGAAACCGCTCTTTCAGTGATGCAAGGAGAGTGTCAAGCGGCTTGCCTGGAAGATCGGTAACCGCAACATGCCACCCTGCCTCAAGCAGTTTTACCGAAATACCGGAACCGATAGCACCAGCAGCTCCGGTGATAAGCGCTATTCCCTCTCTCTTTACTTCTGAGGGTGCATTCTTCACTTTAGCGATCTGAAAACTGTGATATTCCATCTCAAAAAGGTGACCTTCACTTAATCCCTTGTATTTGCCTCCAGTTTTAAATATCAGGCTTTTCACCCTGATTGTCTGTTCCGTAATATCCCGTGCAATCGCCGCATCCTTTGCAGTTGATCCGGCGCAGACAACGCCCAGCCCCGGAAGAAACACAACCAGAGGATAAGAATCAAACGCCGCAGTTCCAGAAGGCATCGATGTCCTGTGACGCCTGATGTACTCCTCATATTGAAGAACAAACGATTTCACCCCATCTGAGATCTGCTCCCGCAGATGATCAAAATTCTGGTAATCAGGTTTATCTATCCAGAGTGAAAACGGTCTGGTGCGGATCAGGTAGTCGGGAGTCAACGGCGGCTGTAAAGCAAGCCCCCTGCTTTCAGGCATATCCATAAACGCCCTTACACTGTCCTGAAGTAAGGGTGCAAGTATAATCCGCTTTCTGGGCAGATCAGGATTTCCTGTCGGACCGCTCAGCACCCCCCTGATAAGAGGGGCGACTTTGCGGTAGAGCTGTGAAGATGTATCAATCGAAACAGGAACCTGCACAAATGCCTTGCTCAATTTTGAATCAAGATATTTCTCCGCCCGGGTCACAAGATTAATCGTCTTTTCATACGATTTCTGTGCGGTTTCACCCCAGGTAATGAGCCCGTGATGAAGGAGCACCAGGGCAGAGCATGAGGGATTTTTCTCAAGTGTCTGAAGTACTGCTCTAGCCAGTCCAAAACCAGCTTTTATATAGGGCACCGTCGCAACATCCTCTCCCAGAGCTTCCTTAACCGAATTTACACCGTTCTCTCTGTTTACAAGGGCAAGAATGGAGGAGGGATGTGTATGGTCTACGAACTTACCTGGAATAAAAACATGCATCATGGCTTCCACGGATGGAACAGAGTTACTGTATTGAAGCAGATGAGTCCTGAGCACCTGACGAAGCTGTTGATCGGAGAGCTCTTCTTTTGAGCGTAATTCCGAAAGATAGGCAAGATCCAGCAGCACAAAGTCTTCCTCTGTCATCTCTGCCATATTGCATCCGGATGCCTTCACATAGATTGAAGGTATTTCCCTGCCCATAACATCAGTAAACACGGATTTTACAGATGTATTTCCGCCACCATAAAGGACCAGATCCTTTTCCGAACCCAGAAGGCGGGTTGTGTAAAGACGCATCCCGGAATCGGGATTGCCGCATTTCTCCTGAAAACCGGCAGCATCGGAAGCTGACCATTTCGATTTCATTTCTTATGTTCCTTTTGACGTTTTTTGCCCCTGGCATACTTCCCGGATTGTTGAAACAGGGATCGATTCCGGTAATCGGGATAATCCGACCAGAACCGATCTTTTCATTTCCCGCCCTGTTTATTCTGACTCTTCTCATTATTCATCAGGTCAAGATAGAGTTCATACGCATGCTTCGGACTCATATTTTCATGAACAACTTTTCTTACCGCTGAGATCATCGAAACCGGTGATTCTGACTGAAAAATATTCCTTCCCATATCAACTCCGGAGGCACCCTGATCGATTGCGTTCCTCGCCATTTTCAGAGCATCGATCTCAGGAAGCTTCTTTCCCCCCGCAATAACAACCGGTACAGGGCAGGATGCGGTGACTGTTTCAAATTCACCCTCTACGTAATAGGTTTTTACAAAAGCAGCACCCAGCTCAGCACAGATACGGGTCGCAAGCCGCATATACTTTGCATCCCTGACCATATCCTTCCCTACCGCCGTAACCCCAAGCACCGGAATCCCATACCTGTTGCCTGCATCGATCAGCTTTGTCATATTTGTCACACTCTGAGATTCAAATTCTCCTCCGATAAATACCTGCACCGCAACAGCGGAAACATTCATCCTTAAAGCATCTTCCATATCAACCGCGATCTGCTCGTTTGACAATTCTTTAAGAATGCTTGGTCCCCCGCTTGCCCTCATGACCACACTGTTTCTGACTGCCGGG
>JAAYYB010000224.1 GCA_012515615.1 Fibrobacter sp. | reverse complement strand
CAGGTCGTTAATGTAATTCAATCGGTTATGAATACCGAGTCCACCAACGGAGCAATGGTTAAGACACCTACCTTCTATGTATTCAAGATGTACATTCCACACCATACAGATGAAGCGAAATCGGCGCCTTTCACTCTTACCAGTGAAAGAGTAAACAATATGCCCGCAGTTTCCGCCGCAGCGTCTGTTAACAAATCAGGAATCGTCAATGTCAGTCTCACCAATATTGATTTGACACAAAGCAGGACTGTGAATATCACACTCGCAAACGCAGATGGCAACTTTGAGTGTACAAGCGCCAAAGTGGTTACCGGCCCGGCTAAAAACTCCTGGAACAATTACAATCAGCAGGAAACTGTGAACATGAAGGATCTCGCCTCTTCAAATTACAGTAAGACAGGCGACAGATCTTTCAAGGTAACTTTACCGCCAATGAGTATTGCGATGCTGAGCTTCACCAACCCGACCGGAGTTGACTTTAACAATACGGTATCAAACCTGAATAAAAGAAGTGATTTTTCTGTAGGTTCGGGGTCCAATGGAAGCATAACAGTTACTTCTTTGGTAAGCAACCGGACTCCGGTATCAATCAGCCTTTACCGCCTGAATGGCAAAACTTTGCTGCATGATGTCAATTGTACTTTCGAGACCGGAAAAAGCAGCATTACACTTGGGAAAAGCAAACTTAAAAAAGGTGTCTATCTTGTAAAAATCACCGGCAAAGACATCAATTTATCAAAGCAGGTAGCTGTTTCCAGATAAGGCGCCGGGCATTAAAATGTAATTTCAAACCCCGGGCACGGTTTAATGTGCCCGGATTATTTTGTTCAGGGAGGTCTTTTCATTACCGTGCGGAATTTGATGTTGTTGTGTGTTATGATATCATTGGTATTATCGACAGGATGTAAAAAAGGCAGATCAGCAGATTCTGGAGAAAATGCTCCTTTAGCCTCCTCTGGCATGCGCCTCATTAAAAGCGGTACATTCCAGATGGGATCTAACGATACTTTATTCCCTGATGAGCAGCCGGTACATCAGGTTTCTGTTTCGTCATTTTACCTGGATACCATTGAAGTTACCCAGTCGGATTATATGTCACTTATGCAGACAAATCCTTCTAATAATAAAAACGACATACGATGTCCTGTTGAACTGGTGACATGGTTTGATGCGGTACTATACTGTAATGCACGGAGCAAGAGGGACAAGCTTGATACAGTATACAGTTATTCACAGGTGGATGGCGCGCCAAACAGCACCTGTTATGGTCTTGTCAATCTTAATATTGACATGAGCAAAAACGGCTACAGACTGCCTACTGAGGCAGAGTGGGAATATGCATGCAGATCGGAAAGTAAAGATGATTTTTACTGGGGTGGAAGTTATCCGCCACAGACTTCAGAAGATTCTACAATGCTCGATGAGCATACTGTATGGACAAAAAATGCGCAAACAACGGCACCCGTGGCATCAAAGAAACCAAACAGGTGGGGAATATACGACATAAGCGGCAATGTAAGGGAGTGGTGTAATGACTGGTACGGACCTTACCTGCCGGATGATGTCAAGAATCCACAGGGAGGTCCTGAGGGGGACAGCCGGGTAGTACGCGGTGGTTCATGGTTTTTTAATTCAAAATTTGTGCGCAGCGCCTCTCGCAGCAGAAATGACCCGGCAATGCGCGATCCGAATCTTGGGTTCAGATGTGTACGCAGTAGCCGGTGAACAACAAGGGTTGATTGATAGAGTTTTTTTAGTATAATAGTGTTTGAGGCCAAGAAAGTATTTATATATATGTATCACATACACACCTGAAAGGGGGCTGCTTCAAATTCTGTAATTAACTATTTTGATTATTTAAACAATTTCTATAAACTTTTTAAAGGAGAAGTGATGAAAAGTTGTTGGAGAAAAGCGTCAGGTATTTTTTTAGTATTGGTCACTGGATCTGTTATGGGTGCTCTACCAGCCCCGGATCCGTCCTGGTTGTTTTCAGATAATGGTCAGACACTTTTTCAGTATTTCAGGTATTGCGACACATCCAGAATAGGTGATTATAACTGCTTTGCGCTTGAATCTGATCAGATACTCGATACCGGCGTAACTTATAACGGATCAAAATATATCAATCTGAATTATCAGTTCAGCTCCGATACATTTCGTGTTTTCGATGAGTTTGACGAAACCGTTATACAGTATCAGGACTATCGTCCCGGAGTGGCAGGATTCAAGACAGCCTGGGATTATGGTATGACAGGATACCCGCTCGCCCGTTATAAGTATCTTGTGTTTGCACACAAAGGTCCCAATTCAAACCATAAAGTAACTGTTAAAACATGGTACAACAACGGCGAATGCGGAGCTCCATCCTTCCAGGAAACACTTGGTGAATTCAGTGGTTCTGAAGTATGGAAACTTGATACAATTGTCATACCGGATGCTATCAGGAATAAACCTGAAAGTGATCGCAATTCCCTCGTCTACTTTGAACTGGTCTTCATCATTACCAATCTCAACCCTGCCGATACGACATCCGGCGCCCCCGGGAATTTAAAAGTCGATGATATCAGACTGACTGGATTGGACCTGAAAGACGAAGTTAAAACAGAAAGCAGCGGTGGCGGATGTGGTGCCGGTACTGGTCTTGCATTCATTCCCCCACTCATTTTCAAAGAAGTTACACGTCGTCGTAAAAAAGCAAAATAGATAATCATTTCTGTTGAAAGTTATTGATCATGGCAACCCTCAGGGGTTGCCTTTTTTTTACCATCTGATCGGTCACTTTCGGTGAGAATTACCGGTCAGAATAGTGAAAATAGGCAATCGGGGGCCTGCAAGGAGAGAGGAATTTATTTTGTATGTTCAACTGATCGAAATTATATATATAATTAAACATAGAAAATTCAGTTCTGCGTGCAAAAGGCAGATACCGTTGAAGTAACGTTCAACAGAATCAATCATCAGACACCCTGAGAACAGTAATATGTTTCCTATATTGTGCTTATATTATGAAAAGCAGCCATATTCGATACTTAACGGGAACTTAAACGAATAACTGTAATCTTTTTGCTCCGCACAGTTCAGCACTCTGGCGGGGTAGATGACTGGTCAAAAATCACAGTTTCAATTTTCTTGAAAGAGAGACAAATATGGGCATTAATCGCAGAGACTTCCTGAAAAAAACAGGCGCCGGAACCGCCCTGCTTATTGGAGGATCGGGATTGCTTGAGGGCACAGCATTTGCCGCGAGTTACTCCCGGTCTCAGGAAAAAAGTGATGTCTCATTTGTCGGATCTTCCCAGTCAGGAACCCGCAGACAGATGATTCTTGATGTGCTGGAACCATGGCGGTCGACTATTACGGCCGGCATTCAGGGAAAAACTGTTCTGATTAAACCCAACGTTGTCACCGGAAATCAGCTTGCAGCAACACATGTTGATGCGGTTCGTGGTCTTATTGACTTTATCCGCTCTATTTCCGCCAGTATACCGATTATTGTTGGCGAATGCAGTACTATAGAAGATATAAGCTTCTACTATATGCAAACAGGTTATAACTCCCTTGCAAATGAATACAGCGGCGTCACCCTGATGAATCTTAATAATACATCTGTCATTCCTTCGGTCGATACCCAGATTTGGAATACAGACTTTTCCACTACAACAACAATTCCGTTATCTTCTGCTTTTTTGGATAATAAATACTATGTCATTTCAATCTGCAGGCCCAAGTCCCACAATTGCATGGTTATGACCGGAGTAAACAAGAACATCCTTATGGCCGCACCGCTTACAGCAGCTAAAAGCCAGATGCACGGGCAGATCGGCTGGGTCACCGGCCAGCAGCCGGATGAAAACAAGTGCCTGGCGTATAATATTTATCAGCTCGCAAATATCCTCTATCGTGAGTATAGACCGTCACTCAGTGTTCTTGATGCCTGGGAGGGGATGGAGGGTGATGGCCCGGTATCTGGAACCAGTCTCATGCAGTACTGTGCAGTTGCCAGCCAGGATCCACTGGCTGTCGACCGGTTATGTGCCAAGCTGATGGGTTTTTCGGATACCCCGACCGAT
>JAAYYB010000223.1 GCA_012515615.1 Fibrobacter sp. | reverse complement strand
GGATGCAGTATATGAGTCACCGCTATCCTCAGGAAATCGATCCAATGTAAATGCTGCAATTGCAGTGAGTAACTGTTTTGAGTCTGTCGGGATTCTGCGGTTGTCCTTGAAGTTGAACGCGTTCTCCAATGTGCTGCACGCATCTTTCAGTTCTGAATTATTGTAACCTATACGCGATTTTACCTCTATTACAGTGCTTACGTTTTCCGGTATTGAAACTGTGAAATCTCCGTCACGAAAGACCGGCGGGAAGTCAAATGTGTCGTGAACAAAAACATCAAGTTGACTGCTCGATCTGCTCCCCTTAGCACCGGAAGCGGCCATGAATCCGTGTGAGACGCTGTATCGCTCAGGCAGGGAGGAGGCAATTGCTTCCCGGATCAACTTTTCATTGTAGGAATTATCAGAATACCAGTGGCCTTGCTCGATAAGGCTATTTGCCTGTTTAGATCGGACCATAAGCGGGTCTTCAGACAGGCTGCGGAGTGCAATCAGCTCTTTTAATTTTTCGTGATCGGTATTTTCATTTTGCATGTTATAAGTTACCCTTTATTGTAGATTGCAAACAGGGACAAGCAAGTTTGATATCTATAAGTATCAGGAGCAAAATAACTCTGAGCAGTGTAAAAGCGCAGACCCGGTGCTGTACCTATTTTCTCAACGTCAAGTCTATATTAAGTTTTCGGGCTGAACTTGCAAGTTCAGATGACACAAACACTGCTTTCTCTCTGGCGTTTGTACTCTTCAAACCAGCATCACTGGAGATCTTTTCATACAAAGCTCTCAGGTCTTTGATGGGTAATAAATTAACGGCTGTACAATAAAAGCTTTTGCGTCTGCCATCATTGAAGTTATCGATGAAAAACTTAAGGATGCTCGTCTTTTCATTAAGTTCGTCAATATATTCATCAAGATTTTTTCCTGCCCGGGTTAAATCCTTTTTTACATTTTTGTAAGTTATGAATGAATCAGATCCCTTCTGTTTTTGATACTTATCACAGGGCCAGGAAGAGCACTGGAAGCAGAATTGGACATTATCGTGATTTTTATTACAGGTAATTACTGCGCATGAAGGATGTCGCAGATGAAAATCTTTACCTCCACAGCCGGGACATTTTGAAGCCCCTGCTGTCTGAAATCTGGGACAAAGGCTGCAGTTTAATCCACACAAAGAAAATTGAGAGTATTCTCTTTTGAATTCCTGCATTTAATTTGACTCTGATAAGTGAAGAGGGTTCTGGTAATCAGAATTGTGAACTAAAAAATCCCGTTTTTGATTCATGACGTTAAAATACATTAATGGTGTGAAACAATATGTTTGGACAGATGGGGCTCTGCTTTAGGAATTGCCGATCATACCTGGTTTATGCACCAGGGACTCAGGGCGAATTGCACGTATCTCTTCCCAGATACATAAGTTAGGTCATGCAAACCACGTGATAAAACTAAATTGCTATTTTAGCAATTCTGGTTAAAAGGAGATTATCTGGAGAGAAATGAATGAATTATGTGAAGTAGACAAAAACATTTAGGGTTGAATATCCGGAATTCAAACCCTGAAAGGTTGATACTCATTGACTCTAAAACCCCGGTTATAGTACAATTTTTGATGTCACCTGACATATGCACCCGGATCAGGGCGAATTGCACTTTCCCTTGTGCATAAAGGTTTTCACAAATCTTAGATGTCCCACCGGTATGGTGCAAATGCGATTTGCTCAAACCTTTCTGCTGCAAGGTCTAAGTGTACTTAATCCCCTTTCGGATGCATGTGTCTGGTATCAGACGGAATTCACTATCGCAGGGGAATAAGTGTGAAGATTGAAACTTATGCTCATGGGAAATACCAGGTACTGAGAATTCAGGCTGATGATAACAATATAAGCAATATTTCTGAACTGAAAGATTTGATCAGCGGATATTTAAACCGTGGCAAAATTGATATTGCGGTAAGTTTCTGCGATGCATCATATATTTACAGCGGGGCAATCAGTGTGCTGGTGGATTGTTATAAAAAAATAGAGGAAAAGGGCGGATCACTCTGTATCCTTGAACCTAACCCGGGGCTTTTTGATATACTCGAGACCCTTAATATCGACCGGGTGATTAATATCTATGTCTCAGAGCAGTACCTGCCACAGTGATTACAATCATATAGTCTGGTTCTTGAAGTTAAAATTACGGCACCAGTTTAAGCGGCTCCAATCTCCTGGCATCTTTTACACTTACAGGTTTTGATTCAGTGATGTTTTCAATCGCGGCTGGTTGAAGCGAAACTGTATCATCATTGTTTTCCGATATAAACGGGATCCACACAGTAAGGCCGGGAATAAGTCGGTTCAGGTCAATATGCTTGTTGAATTTTTTCAAAAGCCACAGGGGAATTGTGTTCTCACCGGAGTTACAAAGATCCCACAGAGTCTGTCCTCTCTCAAGAGTATGCTTTTTCAGATCGCTGACTACAAACTGGGAATAAAAGTCTTCCTCGATGGCCATATGGTATTCAAGTCGGGCGGCGACGAAGTTTTCCAGATCTGTCTGGCTGGCAACCGGAATTAGAAGTTTGCTGTTTACGCGGATATCGGAGTTTGCTCCCATGGAGTTAAGTTTCCTGATCTTTGATGTCGGAACTTTCAGCCAGTCTGCATAATGGCCGATTGTTTCATCAACTGACACTTTGAGCTCAGCGCTTGTCCCCACAGTTGAAAGCACAACATCGAGATTGTAAATGTTTATATCGAAATCGGATGGTACAGATGGTTTGCCTGACGGCTCTACTTCTGGTTCAATAAGGGCCGGCGCCATCACCGCCTCTTTCAGAGAATCGGGAATCTTTTCCTCTTTAGGTACAGAAACTGGCTTTACCGGTGTCCTGGCAGGGGGGGCAACCGGGATCGAAACTACGGTTTCATTCTTTGCGACGGGGATTTCCTCAGGAGCAAGTATCTGCTGTGCCTCTGCCTGGGCGATTTCTATTGCTGCCTCGCTGACCTGAGTTTCAACGACTGCGGGTTTAGCCACTGCTGCGATTGGTTTTTTTTCTGCTGCCGTGGTGTTAACAGATGCAACTTCGGCCGGCTTGGATTCAGGTTTCGCTGCCGCTCCGGGTACTCTGAGAACCTGACCTGCACGGATACGGTTGTACTTTGTAATGTTATTTTCATAGGCAAGCTCATGGACAGAGACTCCAAGTCTTGTGGCGATAGCGTAAAGATTATCTCCTTTGTTAACCTGATAGTACCTGGGGCGTTCGGGCATCTTGCTCTTAAGAGAGTCAGGAATCAGGGACAGGGCTGCGAGAGCGTTTTCTGATGAAATCTCTGCGGGGATGTGAATATTGAGACCGATCGGGAGCTGTTTATGCTGTTCAATGACAACGGGCCGGATAGCCGGGTTAAGGTTGATCAGGGCCTCGGTAGTGATCCCCAGATACTTACAGAGTGTTCCAGGGCTCATATAGTGAGTCAGTGAGATATCGTTATACCTGATCGGCTGCATGAGTGTGACAGAAGGGAACCATGTCTGATGGTTTTCTGCGATTTGGCTTGCGGCGATAAAGCAGCTGTAAAAGTTGCTGGAAGCGAACTTGAAGGAACGGCTGGAATAGTTCTGGATAATGACGGCAAGATCATTTGATCCGGTCTGCTTAACCGCCCTTTTCATCCCGTAAACACCATGGTTATACGATGTGATTGCAAGGGGCCATGTTCCAAGTTCTTTGTAGCTTGAGGACAGGTATTTTGCTGCTGCCATGGTGGCAATTACCGGATCCCTGCGTTCATCTATGCTGTAATCGATCTTCATTCCGTAAAGCTTTCCGGTTCCTCGCATAAACTGCCACAGTCCCGCTGCTCCTACTTTGGAGTAAGCCTCGGTGATAAATGAGGATTCAACATGCGGGAGGTAGGCAAGCTGGAGCGGGACACCGTTACTTGCCAGAATCGCTCTTATTGTGTCAAGGTACATTCCAGAACGCCGCAGGCCCTCTCTGAACCGCTCCATCTGGCCCTGCTGAAAACGCACTCGTTCAGCTGCACCCTGGAGATCCAGTATGGAGGCCTTGCTTTTGAACATTTCGAAAATCTGGCGCTCTGAATCGGTCCAGGTCGATTCGGGCTGTGATGTTATGATACGGAGAGAGTTCGTTATCTGCTCCCTGCGGTTCTTTACAATGGGAGAATCGGATCTCCCGGTGACACGGTCATAGATAAGCTGTGGAAAGTCTCTGTCATGTATCAGCCCCTCTGCAGAGGAGATCTGGGTGTAGATATTTTTCCAGAATTCCACATTGGGAATCAGAAATTCCGGCACCGGAAAAATGCTGTCCTGTGCAGCCTGGGAGAAAGCTGTAAAACAGCACAAAAAGAAGAGTGGTATGAATCTGTTTTTATTCATTTTGGACCTTGGTAGGAGTGAATGTATAGCAGTATTATAGAATCTCCGCACTGAGGATGCAAGTGATGGAAAAAAGTCGATTTCAACAGGTGAGCAAAGAGTGGACTCACTTTATATTTTGTAAAAAAGACCCATTGAAATACCGAAAATTCCATGCAGGAAAAAGATCACCAGCAGGGTGTATGAGGGGTAATCAGAATCGGTGGGGGGGGAAGGAAGAACACGGGTGCGTAAAGAGGGCAAGCAACAGAAAAGAGCTGCTGTTGAGAATGTGATTGCGGCATGTGGTAGAGAGAGAATAAGTCCGCGCCACCAGACCGGCGTTCCCCAGAGGGAGAGTATCAGGGCATAGATAGTTCCCAGGACTGCTCCAGATGCAAGGAAAAGCAAAAAGCCCAGCATCGATGAGCCGCTGTCTTTTCTTTTTGTCACTGCTGAGCCGGCAAGCACAACAGGGTCAATGCTGCATAACTTCATCTTTTGAGCTGCAAGAAGCAGTATGTATGAAACTGTGGTACTGATCATCGCAGCTCTGAGTGCTGTGTCGATATTGAAAATAATGGCTGGATCCTTTATTGATAGAAAAATAAAAAGACAGATAGATCTTTTATTACGTAAGTGGGATTTGAAATAGTGTGGATGTTTTGCCATAGGCGGGCATGTCAAGATAGTTTTGGCATGATTTTTCTATGTAAAATTTCAAGAATCAATTGGCCGTTTAATTATTTTTGAATGATTATTTAATGGGTTGATAGGTTCGGTTTCAGGATTTTTCCTCCGGAGGATAATATTATGGTGAAGTTTCTGGCAGAGTGGTTTACTGCAGGCGGTCCGTTTATGTGGGCGATACTGGCGGTGCTGGCTTTCTCCTGTGCTGTTTTTGCAGAGAGGTTCTTTTTTTATTATCTGGTTTGTGGAAGAAGAGGGAATCAGATTGTTTCAAAGCTGGCCGGGTATTTAAATGAAAATAAGTCCGGGGAGGCTGACAAATTATTAAAGCGCGGAAATGCACCCTTGTTGGTTCTTCTGCGGACCGCGCTGGACCGTTTCAGCTCCGGTGTCACTGCCGATGAGGTTCAGGAGGGGGTTGAGGAGACTGCTATTATCCAGGTCCCGCGTCTTTCACAGCGCCTCAACTATCTCTCTCTTTTTGCCAATATCGCTACTCTTCTGGGACTTCTTGGGACTATCACCGGGCTTCAGCTCTCTTTCTCCTCTCTTGCAACGGTCGATGCTGCCCAGAAGGCATCTCTACTGGCTTCAGGTATCTCCCAGGCGATGATCACTACAGCTTTCGGGCTCATCGTGGCGATCCCCTGCATGGTGGCATATACTTTCCTGGTAAATAAGCAGAGCCAGCTTACAAAAGATCTGGATCAGTCAGTTGTCAAGTTCCTCAATTACCTCAGAAAGAAGAGCTCCTGATGCTTTCGCTGTTCCGTTCCAACCGTCCTCCATCGGAGGCGGCCGCTGAAGCTTCTGATCTGGATGTGACACCGGTGATGAATTTGTTTATAATTCTCATTCCGTTTCTGGTTTCCATGGCGGTTTTCACGCATCTGTCTATAGTGGAATTCTCTCTGCCTCCTGACCTTGGTGCTGGAAAAAATGACTCATCGGCTAAGCCGGTTCCAAAGCTTACGGTGCGAATAGGAAGAGATTTTCTGGCGGTGGTACTCGGGGAGAGGATGCTTGATTCGCTGGCCGTAACGACTGAATTTCCCTTTGATACTCTTCTTTTACGTCTGAAATACCGGGTGCAGGAGCTTTCCTACAGTGATGAAGTGATTGTGGCATCGAGGGACAACATTCCCTTCAAGCATGTAGTGCGGGTGATGGATCTCTGCAGGGAGGCAGGGTTAAAAAAAGTGGGGCTCTCAAGTGCTACTGCTGATCCTGGAGCAGGTTTATGAAAAGTATTCTGCCACCACAGGCCGCCCCCCCAAGTGATGGTACTTTTAAGCCCCAGCTTACATCGCTTGTTGATGTAATGACAATTCTGCTTGTCTTTTTAATCAAGAGTTTCTCCACAGAGGGCAGCCTCATTACTGCTGCAAGTGACCTCGTTCTTCCGGTGTCAAATTCACAGGAATCCCCGCGTGTCCGCAGTTCAATAGAGATCACCAGAAAATCGGTAATCACCGACGGTCATGTGCTGATAAGCACCGATTCGCTCCGCATGGCTGATTCTCTATTAGTGCCGGGGGTATATGAATGGATGAAGGCAGCACGGGAGAGAAACAATGATCAATCTTCCGGGGAGCTAGTCATTCAGTGCGACAGAGAGATAGAGTTTGCGGTGGTAAAGAAAGTCATGTATACCTGTTCTAAAGCGGGTTTTTCCGATTTTCTGGTCCTGGTGACAAGGGAGGAGTAGTGGAGCAGTTGACTCATGAAAAGCTTCTGCAGATCTATGCTCTTCCCGATAAGCGTTCCGGAAAAGGGGATTTTTTTCCGCTCTTTCTGCTGCTGTTCTCTTTTCTATTTGGTCTTGGAGGAGTTTTTCTTTATTTGAATAAACCCGCTCCTCTATCCTCTCCGCCCAAAGCCGTTGTATCGCAGGCCCGCTTTATCGTAAAGCAGGAGAAGACGCAGGTTGTGCCTGAAGTTAAGAAAGAGAAGAAAAAGGAAGTCTCCCAGGAAAAAAAGAAGCCTGTTGAGGAACCGGTAGATCTTACAAAAAAGCCTCTTCTTAATCAGAAGACAGATGATATTGTGAAGGAGGAACAGTTCAAATCGGAGAAAAAAGCTCCGCGACGTATATATGGGCTTCGTAAGGTCTACTCCACCGGTCTGGGTGCACAGGGGAACCTTTCAGATGCCATCGTAGGTAAACTGGGGAACACGCTGAATACAGATATCGACACTTTCAAGGCTACTGAGGAGGATCTTAAAGGCGAGCTTGTCTCTACGACAACTCTCACCAGGGAGCCACGTCTAAAAGTGAGAGCAAAACCTCAATACACTAAAGAGATGATTGAAAAGAGAATCGAAGGTGTGGTGAGGGTAAAAGTTCTTATTGACAGTGACGGAAAAGTAAAGAAAATCATAGTGCTGGATGATCTGGGATATGGATCCAGGGAGAAGGTATATGATGCCTGTCTGAAACTGGTGTTTGAGCCTGCGCTGCGTGATGATGTGCCGGTGGCGGTCTGGCAGATAATAAGGTTTCGCTTCGAGCTTACTGAGGGATGATTACTTGTAAGAGGTACCCCTAATAAAGCCCTACAAAAAACAGCTCACGTTTCCCTGCTTGCGAATTTTAAACTCGTAAAGTGATTTTTGATTCATTCACAACCCGGGTATATGATTGTTGCTTAATGATGGAATAATCAGACCTTGCGAAAAAGTGTAATTAAAGTAGAAGCGACTTTAAATAAAAAGTAACCTCGTTTTCATCACTGGTCTCTTCCGGTCTCCAATGACATAATGGCACTGGCTTCGCTCGAATTGAAAGGGAACCATCGGGATCCGGATTTGGATCTGGAATTTCAGCACCATGCTGATTTTCATCTCTTACCTATATAGACAGAAAGAGTGTTTTAAACCGGACCTTTTTTCCAGCTTGTGACTTTCGACTCGTAACTAACATACCTGACCTCTTTTCCCGCTTATGACTTGTGACTTTCGACTTGTGACCTGTGACTTGTGACCTGTGACTTGTGACCTGTGACTTTTCTGCATGGAACTTGCTGTTAATAAGTGTAAAGGATTCGGTTCCCGCCTCAACTCAGGAGCCGGATTGTCTTACCGCGTTTAACAGATGCTAAAGGCCACATGTCGATGAAGAGATTACTGGGTTTTCTGGTGCTTATGGTTCAGGTGTTTTCAGGGGCTGCAATATCGAATCAGGAGAGTGATGCGGAAATAGTTCTGGAGTCAGAAGAAAACGCAGCTGTCTCAGATTCTCTTCAGGAGATTCCTCCGCTGGACAAGGAGCCGGTGCTGAGGAATTTTGTAAAAGCGCAGTATCCTGCCCGTCTTTCGCGCATGGGAATAGAAGGTAAGGTGACAATGGAGATACTGGTGAACGAGCTGGGTTTGGTGGACAGTGTTTCTGTTCTGGCGGGAGTTGAACCGGAGCTTGACAGTGCAGTTGTATCGGCAGTCAGGCAATTTCAATTTTTTCCCGCAGAAGCTGCAGGGGATAGTGTGGCGGTGATAATCACCTATCAGTACAATGTTACCTTGCAGGATGCAGCCGTGGGGATAAGAGAGTACGTGAATTTCACCGGGACTCTTTTTGAGCGCGGCACAAGGATGGCGCTCTCTGATGCTGATGTGGCTGTGTTTTTCAGTGACACTGCGGCCGACAGTTTAATAGATGTGCCTTTTGAGATTTACCTGCAGAAAATCGGCAGCTTTACGGGTCAAAAATTGACTGAGAGGTCCATTTCGGCAGTAAGTGATTCATCGGGGAAATTCTCCTTCCGCTCTCTTCCATGCGGCCCTGTAGAGGTAAGGGTCTCTGCTCCCGGGTACGAACCTTTTACTATCAAAGATACAATTGTCTGCGGAAAGGCAACAGATGTTGTCTACAGGCTTCAGAGGTCAAGTTATTCTGAGCTGGAGATAGTTGTTTACGGCAGGTCAGAATCCCGTGAGGTATCAAGGCGCAGTCTATCTAAAAATGAGGTTAGTAAAATTCCCGGTTTTTCCGGTGATGCCGTAAAAGTGGTGCAGGCTCTTCCGGGGGTGGGGAGGTCATCTTTTGGCGGAGGATCGATCCGGGTGAGGGGTGCTCCCACCTGGGACAGCCGGTTTTATCTTGACGGGATACCGATTCCCATGCTTTATCATTTCGGGGGGGTAAAATCCACCTACAATTCCGATGCTCTAAAATCGGTTGATCTTTATCCGGGCGGATTCAGCTCCAGATACGGAAATTCAGTTGCGGGGGTGATAGAGCTTCAGGGAAGAAATGCGGACCGGCAGAGGCCAAAAGGATTTGCTGATATCAATCTGTTTGATGCGACGCTGTTTGCGGAGGGCCCAATCGGTAAAAAGGGTGGAATACTGGCTACTGCGCGAAGAAGCTATATAGGGGACATTCTGGGGTTTGTAGTAAAGAAAGTCGGCGATGCCATGAATATGCCGATTAGTGTTGTTCCCTATTACTATGATTTTGCGGTTCGTGCAGACGTGGATCTCAATTCTAGAAACAAATTATTCATGACCCTTTTTGGTTCCAAGGATGAGATGAAGATGATTCTTCCGTTCATGAGAGGGGGAAGCAGCGAGGTTGACGCGATGGTCGACCGGATGGAGAGCGTAAATGCCTTTAACATGGTGATGGCGGGATGGGATTTTTCAAGCGGCAGGTGGGATAATCATTTCAGGGCCGCTGTTGTGCACAGAGATGGTCTGGGGTCGCTCTTTGGTTATGCGAAGTGGAAATATAAGGCCTGGGAGTATCTTCTGCGGGCGGAAACCTCATTCAAACTCTCTCCTGAGATACGCTTTACAACCGGAACGGATCTCTGGTGGCAGCCATATCTGCATTATGCCATTTTCCCCAGAACAGACAAGACCTTTTTCAGGGATACGATGGACATGACATTCGGTCTTGTGGGGCCCTACCTTCAGCTTGAATTCAGTCCTTTGCCTGATCTGCTTATAATTTCCGGGCTCAGGTACGATTATTACCCTGAACTGATTTACAAGGGATCAATCCTGCCGGAATTCTGGGATTACCGCAGGTTCAAAAACCAAAAGGGGCTTAGCGGTGAGCCCTCGGCACGCTTTAGTGCATCTTACAAGTTAAATGAATTCCATACATTCAAAGCCGCATTTGGCTCTTACAGCCAGACTCCTCAGCCGATGGGTTTTGTAACTCATGATACTCTGGGCAACCCGATGCTTCCGGCGACAAAGGCCACTCATGCAGTTGGGGGGTATGAATGGAAGATCAGTGATCTGCTTTATGCTGATTTTCAGCTTTACCATAACACTCAGTGGGATATTCCAGAGATTGCCACCCCTACAGACATGCTCATTGATCCAAGCACTCCCGGCTTTCTGGATTGGGGAAGGGGGAGGATGTCCGGTCTTGAGGTTATGCTTCGCCATGAACAGAGCGATCGTTTTTTCGGATGGATATCTTATACATTGTCAAAAAGCCAGAGATGGAGCCGCAGAGAAAACAGGTATTTAAACTATGAGAGGGACCAGACGCATAATTTTCAGCTTGTCATGAGCTTCAAACTTCCTGAGCAATGGCAGGCCGGCACAAAATTACGGTATGTCAGCGGTAATCCCTATACTCCTGTTATAGACAGGGTCTTTAATGTTACTAACCGTATCTATGAACCAAAGATGGGAGTAGAGAACAGTGCCCGGGAAGAGGCGTTCTTTCAGGTGGATTTGAGGGTAGACAAAAAATTTGTATACGACAAGTGGATGCTGTCGTTATACCTTGACCTGCAGAATGTGACCGGATTTCTTTACAAAAGCCCGGAACTTACTATCTACAACTATGACTACACTAAGCAGATTTCTGTTACTTCGCCATTTATCCCGTCATTTGGTTTAAAGGCGGAGTTTTAATCGGAGACAAAAATGAAACATGTGGTGGTTTTAATAATATCTCTTTTTCTGGCTGGATGCGGGCTGGAGTTTCCGGATAGATATGACAGGGTAGATAATGACCGGGTGAGACCGCTGGTGTTTGTGTACGATAATAAAGGGCTGGCGGAAGGTGCCCCCGGTGATACCGTTACTCTTCATGCCTACTTTGCCGGAGAACCGGCAAGAAATATTCAGTGGACAATATTACCTGCGATGTTAGTCCGGGCATTCGGGGTTGATGCTTATCGCGACACGATTCCTCTGCAGTCTATAGTTGTTGCAGAGAGCTATGCGCAGTACAGTGGCGGGCTTACCGATTCAGCTGTAATTTCATTAATGATTCCCAGAGACATAATACGTAATGAATTCGCGAATGTCAGCACAATAGGATCTCTGCTTCCGCTGCAGGTCCGTGAATCGGTTCCCGATAAGCTTTTGAATGTAAGTCCGGTAAAGGTAATTGATATGCTGGATTTCCTGGCCAGCCGGCCCCCGGGCGTGGATTCATCCGTTGTCGATTCCGCTCTTAAAGCTTTAGCCGGAGAAAATGCCTCCGATCATATTCCGTTTCTGCTGCAGGCTCTATCTGTCACCATGAAAGTGCTTTCGACAGTGAATGATAAATACAAGGTTGAATCGCTTTTTACGATCAGGTATAACAGTGCTGTCAGTTATCTGAATTCAACTGTGCCTGTTAACCGCAATCCGGTTATTGAGTGGTCCAGACTATACAAAGTAAAGGGGACATCGGTAAATTCCTTTGATCCTGCAAAAAATGCATCGCTTGTGGATCAGGTTTACAGCATGGATGAGGTATACAGAGATACCGTGGTTATTGAGGATGGGTACAGTTACTTTCTTGCAGCCGACAGCGGTACACATTCTCTGGATTACGGTATGAGTATGAACAGTGGTCAAATGTCACAGGAGAGCTTTATATACGAATGGTTCTACCGCAATGATGATTTTCTGGAATCTGCCGATCCTGAGAAACTGATAGTGCTTGAAAAATCACCAGGATCAAAGTTTGTAAAACTGCTTCCCCCCATTGACAGGAGAATGAAACATTTCAGTCTCTGGCTTGTGACCTACGACACTTTTATGGGCGAGAGGCTTCGGCCGGTCGGTTTCTGCTTCAGGGCGATGCACGGGGTGATAGCTTACAGATGAATATCCGCAACTGCTTTATTCTCCGAAGAACTCCGGACCTCCATCGATGCCCATATCATTTTTGGATCCGTCCATGTCATTGAAGCGTTCGGCAGGGTTGCCTGCATTTACACAGGGAGAATACCTTGAAAGACTGTATTTCCCAGTTCCGGGTCTGGGTATTTGTTCTGTTTTGTCAGCATTGTTGAAAACGATTCTGGCGATCCTGAAATTCTTGATTTTGCTCTTTTTTGTCGGTAGTGAGATATCTCGTTCCGCGGCTACTGAATCTGCAACTGAGCCTGTAAAAACGGGATCCCGATAGAGATTGAAATGGTTATCAACCGAGTCCTTGTTTTTATTAATTTTTGATAGTACTCCCAGTTCCGGATCACATTCAAGCATATCGCCATCACCATTTCCCCAGACACAGTTGTATTCAAAACCGATTTTAGATAAACCGTCGCACCAGACTCCCGTGTTGTGATTAAAGGCAATTATGCTGTTTGTAATGCGGGGGTTGGATTCACGGATTTTTATTCCGGAAGCGAAGTTGCGGGAGACGATGCAGTTTACAACCTGTGCGGTTCCACCATTAATACAGTTTATGCCGACGTGATTGTATTCAAATGTGCTGGTGCGTATGACCGGACGGCTGTTTGTAACCGTGACTGCACAGAATGCACCAATGATATCGGTGAAGGAAATTTCAGTAAAGGGGTCCTCTGCGCCGTCAAGGACTATTCCGTACCAGGAATGATGGCTGGAGCCGGGAACTTCCGGTGAGATAGTAATTCTTTTGTCACTGCGTCCTATACAGATA
The DNA here is from genome assembly GCA_012515615.1 of Fibrobacter sp. Lineage (GTDB taxonomy): Bacteria > Fibrobacterota > Chitinivibrionia > Chitinivibrionales > Chitinispirillaceae > JAAYIG01. The sequence goes on along the minus strand of JAAYYB010000223.1, from coordinate 5,240 downwards.
AGTGCACCACCTTTTACTTTGATGGAAATGGAAAGAGAATCGGTGCGGTCAATTTGAGCGGATGTATCTGACACTGGCGATCCGGCAATAATTATGCGGGTTGCCGGTGCAATTGTGAGCCTTACACCTTCTGGTACAATAACATCTTTCTCCAGAATAAACGGACCTTCATCGGCGTTCCAGCGGGTACTGGCTGAAAGGATTCCGCCGACCCGCTGCTGAGCTATGCAAAAAGAAGCAAAGACGGTCGTGATAAGGAGTGCATTTACAGTGACCAGATTGTAGACTTTCCTGTTCCGGAACAGTACAATATGCAGTTGGTTCGAGTTTGATCTCATAAAAAATGTAGCAAAAGCGGGTTTGATTTTTTTCAGAAGAGATTTCATAATATAAAAGGCATCATTTATAATTATACTTTGTTTCCTAATTTCAATTGTATCTATCTGAAGCAACGAATGCAAGCAAAACACAGCTCTTACATGACAGGGTTCAAGCCGGTTCTGCTGGTGATAACACTTCTGTTTGCGATCTCCTGTCAGAAAAGTGAAAGAATTTTCCTCGATATTGATTTTGAAAATGCAAAATCATGGCACTATCTGCTGGGAGTAGATATTAAAGGGAAAGTAACGCCCGACAGTATTCCTCAGCTCTTCAGCAGCAGTCTCAGAACTTACCTTCAGGGCGGTATTTCACCGGTTAATAAAAAAGTTATTACACTCAAAACAGAGCAGACAAGAATCAATTCCGATTTTCTGGTTGAACAGGAGATCCGGAATCTCGAACAGCAATTTGATAATGTATCTCTGCTTTTCTCACCGAAGGACGGGGCTTTGAATCTGATTGATACAACAGATATGCCTGTGGTCAATATCGGGGGATGGGATCTCTTCAGGAGTTTTGCAAAGGTGCTTCCGGTGTTTCCAGAAGCACCTGTTGGTCCAGGCGACAAATGGGACCGTGATCGGCAGTTTCCGATCCAAACCAATCACGGTGATGCAATAGGGCATCTCTATCAGTCTTTTATTTTTGACAGTGTGTACCAGTCTACCTCCAGGTTCGCGGCTGTAAGCTGGAAATTTTCATATAGAATCGAACTAATCAACCCTGATACTTCCGGAACGCTGGATAATCTTCCGCAGGCCGGCAGGGGTACCGGAAGGGTACTGCTTGACCTTACTTCAAAGCGGATCAGCAGCGCTCATGCTGAATTTGATGTGCCCATTACTGATGACTACCCGGGTATGAGCTGGAAAGAGGTTGTTCACATGGAAATTATCGAATAGCGGGTTTCCGGTACTATGAAACACAACATTCTCTTATTATGCATGTTTTTCTGCGCTGTACAGGGATTTGCTGCTGGAGTAGTGAAAATTGAAATTTCAGCCGATACTGTTTTTCAGCAGGATGTTGAGATTCCGTTTGGTACAACACTTGTGATAGCCCCCGGAGTGAGGATCCTTTTTGAAGGATATCGTACTTTACGTATAAGCGGTCTTGTCATCGCAGAGGGAACTTCAGACGAACAGATTATTTTTTCCAGTGTGGACCGGGCGCGCGGTTCGCGCGAAACCCCTGCCTGGAAAGGAATTGAAATTGTGGGCAAGCAGGCTCATGGCAATTTCAGGCACTGTCGTTTTGAAGGCGCGTTCAGAAATCTTATCTGGGAATCTAATCCATCGTTTGATTCATGTGAATTTGCGGGTAATCACTACGGGCTCTATTGTACAAAGAAAGCTGCTCCGCCTGTAAAGAACTGCAGGTTTTACCGTAATACATACGGTATAGCCGCTGATTTTGCCTCACCACTTCTTTCCGGAAATGTAATCACTGAAAACAACGTCGGTCTTCAACTTCAATTGAGCGCAAGTGTGCTTGCCGGAAAAAATATTATATCCGGTAACCTGAAGGATATTAATACGGAAGATGCATTAGGGCCGAACCAGAATTCCATGTCGATGCAGAAGATGTGGGATATAATGCGCCAGCTTTACTAAATTAAACAGATAGGGGTATTTTATGGCTTTTTTTATAGCACTGCTGCTTATCGTTCTTGGTATTATTCTGCTTGCTTCTCCGGCCAACAGAAACGTTCCCAATCCTAAACCGACTGGAGTAATTACAATTCTCGCCGGCTCTGCACTGCTGATTTACAAATCCATTGTGGTTGTTCCGGCCGGAAATGTCGGTGTGGTTGACTTTTTCGGAAATGTTTCCAGCAATGTATTAAAACCCGGCATCAATCTGGTTAATCCGTTTGCCAAAGTGGTAAAGATGAACATAAAAACAAGAGAGATTAAAGAGGCAACCAGTGTTCCTACTCAGGAAGGACTTTCTCTGGGTCTTGAAGTGAGTCTTCTCTATCACCTTGATCCTGAAAAAGCTCCGGAGGTATACAAGACGGTCGGGCCGATTTACGAAGAGGTGATTCTTGTTCCGCAGTTCCGCTCGGTTATCAGGGCAGTCACATCAGGTTATGAAGCCAAAGCTCTTTACACATCGGTAAGAGAAAAATTGGCCACAGGTATTACAAGTGAACTGAAGAAGATCGTGGAGGTGCGCGGAATCGTGGTTGAAAGCACTCCTCTTAGAAATATTCAGCTCCCGGCAAAAGTGGCAGATGCCATAGAAGAAAAGCTGCGCGCGGAGCAGGAGAGTCAGCGGATGCAGTTTGTGCTTGAGAAGGAACGTCTTGAGGCGGACCGTAAGAGAATCGAGGGTCAGGGAATAGCCGATTTCCAGAAGATTGTTTCTGAAGGTTTGAATAAAGAGCTTCTGCAATGGAAAGGGATCGAGGCTACCGAGAAACTTGCAGGTTCCGCCAATGCCAAGGTTATTGTTGTAGGTGGAAAAGACGGGTTGCCTTTGATTCTGAATTCGGAAAAATAGGAAAAGACGGGTTGCCTTCTTTTGACTTGTAACTTGCAGAGACGTCCTGCCGGCGTCTTTACCAGGACGTAACTTGGGCCCTGTGACTTGTGACTTGCTACTTGCTACTTGTGACTTGTGACACTCTGCCCTCCAGCATCTCCAGAACGATCATTCCCCCTATGATGCCATATTTTCCGCTGGAAGATCTGAAACGGTAAAAACCTGCCGCATCTCTGGGCAGGCCCTTAATCTGTCCGGTAAGGGTGCCGCTTTTTATCTCTTCAGGTTTGAGGTAATCATTAAATCGCCATCTTGTATCGGGATCGTGAATGATGAGGACGTCCGGATCGTTCTCTTTTCCATTATGGCCATATCCCACCAGTGAAACCCAGTGTCCGCCATTTCTGCGGTACTCATTTCTGCTTCGGCTGAAGCTGTACCAGCCGATATTAAACCATACTGCTTTATTTTCAATCAAGGCTTTACGCGCGATATTCAGGTCCGGTACAGAAATGCCTGTACCGAAATCATGAGGAACGGTTCTGAAACCGTAGTAGTGAATTTTGGCAGAATCGTAGCCGTGATCGGAGAGGAAAATTTTCAGACCGTTGACCATATCCGCTGGACTTGATCCGTGGGAGCCGGTATTTACATAACGGGAAGAGCCCAGTTTCTTTATGAGATTGTACTGGTCTTTTTTAGGATCGCCTGAACGGTTTATTATCCCGGGATAACCGTTGAGATCATAATAAAAAAGTGTGTTGGAGATCGATACGGGGCCGCAGTAGAGAGAGCCTTTTCGCGGGAAACCGCCAAAAGAGCCGTCCCGCTGGTAATAGTCCGGGATGGAATCGATGCGGCTGGTAAAGATTGCCGGCAGGGAAATCGCATGGGAGGGTGACTGAATCTGTTCTGTAAAAGCAGAAACGACAAAAATGGAAAATAGAAAGAAAATGGATCTCAAAGGCGGTAATCCAATCTTGAAAAATCAACGCAGATACAGTCCTGCAGGGGCTGATCTTCAGAACTGTTGTATTTACATTAAGGGAGGGGAGACTTATACTTTATTCCGCTCTGGTATTCTGTTCTATCCAGTCAAGATAGCTTATGTTTCCGCCGGTTACCGGGATAGCTAATATGCAGGGGCAGGAATATGTATGAAGGCTTTTTACCCTGTCAGTGAGTTTTTGAAGCAAACTGCTTCTGGTTTTTGCGATAAGCACAGCCTCATTGTCTTCGCATATTGAACCTTCCCACCGGTAGATAGATTGCATTCCATCGATAATGTTGACACATGCGGCAAGGTTTTCCTCAACCAGGGATCTTCCGATCATTCGGGCCTGTTCCCTGTCTTTGGCTGTAATGTATGTCAGAATAATCTCCATTGCTACCCTCCTGATGACCGGGAAGAATACGGGACTGAAATAAAAATATTAAACGCGGGTTTCTGCGGGTAGTGACCGGTGCGGAGATTACGGTATGTGTGAAATACGATATGCTGTTATTGATAGGGGTGGGATCAGGAAAGCTTATTTTCCTGGTCGTGGACAATTTTGCTGAGAGCTTTCATTGGTACCGGTTTTTCGAAAAAAACCGCATCCATAGCCTGAAGCTTCTCCTCGGCAATTTCGGTAACGTATCCGGAGATGAGTATTTTTTTGACTTCAGGTCCAAGCCCTTCCATAAGCTGGATTCCGTTGTACCTGGGCATTTTGTAATCAGTAATCAGAACATCTATCTTATTTTCAGCCAGATAAGACTTGGCTTCTACGGAATCGTTAAAAGTGCGAATGTTGCTGTTCTTAGTTGCACACTGCACAAATGTCTTCAGGAGTTCAGTGATTTGAACTTCGTCATCAACTATTACTATTTCCAATTTTTTTGCCATTAAACCCTTCTTAAGGAATTTTGATGAAGTTATGATTTTAACGTTTTTGTTTCGTATTTGCAAGTATTTTTTCGGTTTGAAGGAAAACGGCTGGCAGACTCTTTTGGAGCGCTACAGTTTAGTGGCTAATTTGTCGAAAACCGTTCATATTCAGGAGGTAAGGGTCCTGAGTCGGTTCACTCCTGGTTTAATCACATATCAGCTTATTAACGTTAATTTTCCTGAATTACTGAAAAGCTCAATTGTGCTGGTAGTAAAATTTGGTTTTTACTTACTTGATTTTCATAAGGCTATATTGTATTTCCTTGCATAAAGGAACCTGAAGGAACTTCATTCTGTTGTTTTTTTTTCTCACATTTAGACGTCGTCCCGAAGTTGGTGGCAAATAGATTGCCTTTAAAATAAAAAAACCGGATATTCTATCTTTCACCTTGCAAGTAGAAAGAGGGAACTCCGGTATGAAGCTCGAAATTACTCTCGAACT
>JAAYYB010000222.1 GCA_012515615.1 Fibrobacter sp. | reverse complement strand
GGGGCCACGCCGTACAGAGCCTTTAGCTCAACATGATCTGAAATCAAAGGGTTAAAATATGCTTCGGACTGAATGGAAAGTTACAAGTCGCAAGTAGCAAGTAAGGAGTTAGATACTAAATGTATATTTTCCCCAAGACTCAAAGGGCATGATTCTATTACTGGATGCCGTTCTTAAACAGCATGACGTCCGTAACGGTTGTGCTGAAAAGGTTACTTCTGTGAATACTGAATAATGAAGAAGATATTTCGAATGTCAAATAACTAATGTAAAAATCTCAGAACCCCGGTGGCGGCGGAGGCTCCGGAATCCCCTTGTCATCCTCGCCTTTTTTAAGCGACTTCACCAGAATCGCAGCGACTACTCCGCCTACTACCACCGTTGTAGCGGTTGTAAATATAAGGACTTTTTCCGATTTCTTCAGCCTGGAAATTTTAACTGACTTTTTAGCATAGGGCTTTTTTGTTACTGGCGCTGCAGTATCAATAGCAGCAGAAGCTGTCTTTACTAAAGCAGATTCTCCCTTCAGTATATTTTCCTGGGTATCAACTGGTATTTCGGCCAGTTTCCTTCTTCCCGAAGATCCCCCGGGCACTCCTGCCGCAGGCATACCCCTTTGACTGCGCGATGCGCTGTAAGCTTCTCCCCCATAATAGGATCCCCTGTTAACAGAAGATTCGGGTGTCTCAACTTTATTTTCCTGTTCAGGCGAACCGGCCGACTGAACCGATTCCAAATTATTCTCAACTGAAAGGGTATCGGTGCTTTTCTGTCTGTCTGTATTAACAGGTGTGACTGCAGCGGAATCTGCATCCCCGTACGCAGCATCTGCTGACTGCTGTGCCTTGACAATAAAGACCGACAGGATTACAGCTATCATTAATCCTGGCAGAGATGATTTTATTTTCACCTTAAATTTTCTGAAACCTGTCACTTCGATGCTCCTGATTACTTTATAATATTTACAACTTTTGTTTCCGAGAAAGCGGGCGTTTTAAAACGAGCAACATACATTCCCTTTGCTACCGCCGATTTATTTATGCCCAACCCGTTCCAGCTCACAGTATGCCTTCCCGGCATTTTGTGCCCATTAACGAGCCTGCTGACACAACGACCACCCACATCATAAATCTGAATCGAGACATCGCATCCATCTTTTACAGAAAAAGGTATGGTGTATTCCAGTTTTACTGCCGAACCGGAAGCTGCTTTTACTGCTGAAAATTTCCAGGTTGTCAGATCCAGTTTCAGTCCGGGATCGATACTTTGTTTCCAGCTTATTGCGAGTTTCCGCACAGACTCATTATTTTCTGTATCAAAAGTATATGAACCGGTTTTGCTCATATCGATAACGGTCCCGCTTTTTTCATCACAGAGTAAGAGATAGCCTGATGCCTGCCCGCTTTTCTCCCATGAAATTGTAACCGGTTTATTCGAAGAACTTCTGATATTCAGCTCCCAGCAGTGTGAACCCTTCTGAGAATTGACCATATCCGAAATGTAAAGTCCACCGGGCTTTTTCCATTCAGGATGAGAAAAACCGATTTGAAGCTGTGACTGTATAGAGGGAGGTTTGGGGGAATCGTAGGTATCGTATTCGTCAGAGGCATGTTCGTTTGCACCGAATGCCGAGATATCGGAAAGATCTCCGGAGGAAGCCTTAAGCAGACAGGCCCAGTAACTTTCCGTAAAGCTTCTTTTTTTACCCAGAACAGGAGTGGTTTTTTGCGCTGAGGGATCTATCAGGCAGGTCACTGAATCATCTTCGGCGTAAACCCAGCAGGCCTCCCAGGGTTCAAGACGTGCACTGTCATTGTAGACATTTGTAATCATTGACCGGTTGGATCTGTAGGCACCGTTATTTCTGCTGTCAGGCAGCGAGTCTTTGTAAGTGAAGTACTGACGACGCATAAAGGCGGATGCCGCTGTATCGGTCACCCGCACAAGAGCATCATTGCTTCTAACCAGAATGTTATCCCAGTAAACGGGAAACGGAAACGGGTTGCCGATACAGTTCCAGCCTTTTTTAAGAGTGACCGGAAAAAGCGTATCCGGTTTGATTCCGCCGGCTTTAAAGGTAAATGAGCGCTTCTGTTTATGAAAGAGCCATCCGCCGTTTCCACTTCGCATATTATCAAACCCTGTGTAAGTGCCGCTGTCGGGACTGTACCCGTAAAAGCGCCAGTCTGTCGAGTCCCCGAAAGCCCCTTTAAAAGTCTGGTATGAGGACACGGGCGAATAAATGAGTGGAAGAGAAATGAGAGTATATGCTTTAGCGATTGCGAGATTGTCCTTTGTCATTTGTACTGAATCGGGTGCGGCTGCCAGCCCGGGAGTAAGAAGCGTATCACTCGCTGAGGCAAGAAGTATGGAATAGAGGATTCCGGAATCGGTAATTTTCTCACCTGGAATCCCCGCAGTGTAACTGCCGTTAGTTTCTGTGAATTCGAGTGTATCGGTGCCCGCTTTTCCGCCCTGTGACAAAAGGAGTTTTGCTTTCATCCCGGCTGCGCCGTCAAATGAGATCTGCATCAGGGACCCGGATTTATATTCAGTAACTTTCGGCGCATAAACAGAAGCGGAATACAGCGGACTTTCTCCGGTGGTAAAAGACGCAGTTTCCACGGTCGTGTTTCCATTTTTATCTGTAAATGCAGCCTTTACAAAGTATTTGCTTGACGGGACCAGCGGGTTCAGTCTAACACTTGTGCTGTCATCAGGCGGACAAATCAGTTTTTCAGATGACAAGAAGAGCGAGTCAGTTGTATACTCTATTGCGGCAATGACCCTCTCAGGGGTTTTCCAGTTGATCACGGCCTTATCGGCCCCGATACCGGTGATCTCAAAAACTGATGACTGCGGGGCAACAGTGTCAGGCATGTTTTTATCATAGAGGCCCTGTAAATCAAAACCGGACAGATTGAAAACTGCCTCCAGTCCACCGGCGAGAAAAGCAGCGGGGGCATTCCAGTTGATCGCTATTTCATTTGAAGAGAAACTGCATTCATGATCCAGCCATGCTTTAGCAGCAAACGTGGGATAGGGATCTGTGCATGTTTCCCCGCCTCTGGACGACTCTTGACTATTGGGCCCCCCTACCAGAAATCCCGGAACCGGATTACTTATTCTGTCAGCTATTGACGGGCGGTGGTGCGGGCGCATGGCCGACCTGGAGCCAAATCCTGTTATAAAGCTGTAGCCGGTCGCATTTCTGCCCAGAAGATAATCGAGAGAATGTATCGATCCTTCAAGGTATTTTATATCATTTGAAAGCAGATAAGCTACAAGGGCACACATCCCGTAATTTGCCACAACCCCGTTGCTGCCCCAGTAAAAATCACCACTTTCAACCGTAGTGCGATAAGCGTTGGTGTTGACCCTGGCTATAACGGAGTTTGCTGTGGAAAGCACTCTTTGTTTAGATAACGAGTCACCGCTGATGGCCATCGAATAATTACCAAGCAACCCCACACCGGGCCACGAGGGCACCCCGTATCCTTTGGAGTATGGCTTTGCACCATTGAAATAAACAGAATCCTCAGTTGCCAGAAAAAGCTCCATCCCGGCCCAGAAATGCTCATCACCACAGTTTCTATCACTGTAGGAGCCTGTAACTATGTCTGGCGGATTATTAAAGGCACTGTCGGGATGCTCGGAACCCCATACCCAGGCATACTTAGCGGCATCAAGACAGGAATCTGCAAAAGAGGGCAGAAATTGACGGTAGATTCTCGATGCCAGAGCGCAGATCGCGGCAAAATCGAATGTCGCGGCAGATCCTTTCCCTATAAAATACCTCGGTTCCTCAGCAATTGCGGGCATCAGGTCACCGATAAAGCTTGCGCCAGTCAGTTTATGGTACACCCCGCCGTCAGCAGGATCCTGCATCCTGAGCAGCCAGTCCATCTCCCATTTTATCTCATCAAGCAAATCGGGCAGTGCATTGTCTGATTCAGGGATATTGAGATCAAGTGTGTCAAAGTAGGCGGGGAAAAGCTGATAAAGAACAAGCAGCTGATAAGTGGTAATTCCCGCATTGACAACGTACTTTCCATAATCGCCGGCATCATACCATCCTTTGGGAGCAGAAAAAACCTGTCCCGTTGTACGGGCGCCCTCTTTTGAGGGGTCTGATGCTGCAGAGTAGTGAACAGAAACACGCGTGTCGAAGTGACCGCCCTCTCTCTGCCAGGTCCCCGCATACTGTGCGGGTAAAGATGTAGATGCCCGTTGATAGTAAAAAGCCTTGATCAGACCTTTTGCAACAGTCTCATGGATTTTTGATTTTATACTGAAAGGATATGATACTCCCACACCCGAAACATATACCACGTAAGTTCCTTCAAGTGTGAAATTGGAGAAATCGGCGATTTTTACCTCTTCACCGGATGCTTTCCAGGGTTTTAAGGCAGTAAGTTCACCGGTATAATAAGTCATTTTCAAATCGGGACTCATGATAGAAAAATACCAGGTCTGCGGTGAGACAACTACCGCTGTTTTAGGTCCGACCGGATAAAACCCCAACTGATTAAGCCTTATGTTTTCCTCTCCGTCTTTTGCGAAAGAGAGAAGGAAGAATGCTGAAAATGCAATCATCAGAAGAGATTGTCTTAAATGCCTGAATGACAAATTTATCATAACCAGCCCGTAATTAAGAGTTTGAAACGAATTCAATTTAAAAGATACTCAATAGAGGTCAAACCGCTATCGACAATACAGTTAAATAAATAAACAAGTCTTATAGCAGATTTAAAACTGATATTTCAATTATACCATCTCAAGTGGCAAGGCACAAGCTACAAGTGGCCGATAAGGGGACGGACTACTTTTTTCTCTTAAATTCAGCTTTTGGTTAACCGCTAAAATTAAAAAGATAGTCCGTCCGTGAATACGTGAAATCCCTAAGAGTTTCTGGAAGAGGGGGCCCCCTCTTGCGCTCCAGCCCGGTTAGGAAACCGGTCTTCCGCTAACACCCCGTGTTGTCCACCGATTGTGAAGGCAGGCATTTTTATCACATTTGAAAACGTCGTTGCGGCCGCACAGGCGAACTGGTGGTAGATTAAAACTTATTATAGCCTGGAAGAATTCAAGAATGTTAGATTTGTGTAAATAGGGAACCGGAACATTTCACGCACTTTTTACCGAAAGGTAGGAAACCTTGCGCTGATAGACGTAAGCCCTTCGGGCTAAGGAAGCCTGAAAGGCTGACCTACCCCAGCGAAGGGCAACGCCCTGGTAAATTGATCAAAAGCATGAATTATTCCTGAAGCACTGAAAGTGCGTACTAACAGATTGTGTAACCCCGTATATCCATTTAGCGCGCCCTTTCAAGGGCTTTAGCGTTCAGCCTTTGCGGCCGCACTGATGAACTGTAGGTTAATTAAAACTGATTGTAGCCTGAAAGAATTCAAGAATGTTAGATTCGGGTAAATAGGTAACCGAAACTTTTGAACCCTGAACCTTTGAACCTTTGAACCTTTGAACCTTTGAACCTTTGAACCTTCTATAAAAAAATTACTCTAAACTCCTGAATATCACCTGAACTATTTTATATAATCATAAAAAAATCGGCCCGTATTCAAAATTCAGCTATCAAGGGGAAGAAAATGGATAACGAAACACTGCTTCAGAAAGCCAGGGATTACGTCTCACAGGAGCAGGACCTTTTTTTCAAGTCTCAGGTTGTTCAACTGATTGATAATAATGACTTTACAGAGCTGAACGATCGTTTCTACACTGACCTTGAATTCGGCACCGGGGGACTTCGCGGGGTGATAGGCGGCGGTTACAACCGGATGAACCCGCTGGTTGTTAGAAGATCCACTCATGGGCTTGCAAATTACGTAAAGAAGGCATTTCCTCAAAGAGAGAACAGCGCTGTTATAGCTTATGATTCCAGAAATTTCTCGGATCTCTTTGCTCTGGAAGCTGCACTTGTACTGGCAGCTAACGGTATAAAAACCTTTCTTTTCACAGGTCTCCGCCCCACACCTGAACTCTCCTTTGCAGTAAGAAAGCTTGGCGCCACAACCGGAATTGTTGTTACTGCCAGCCACAATCCCCCTGAATACAATGGATATAAAGTGTACTGGGATGACGGGGCACAGGTGATCACTCCGCACGACAAGGGTATCATCACAGAAGTGCGTTCTGTTTCAGGGCCCATACCGGTGATCTCCAAAGAGGACGCGATAAAGGCCGGGATGCTTGTGATGATCGATAAGGAAATCGACGAGCCGTTTATCAAGATGGTGAAAGAGTGTTCTCTCAGGCCTGAACTTGTAAGAGAGAAAGGCAAAGAACTCAAAGTAGTTTACACACCTCTGAACGGGGCAGGCGCAATGCCGGTTCAGAAAGCTTTGAGTGACATGGGGATAAAGGTCACATTCGTTCCGGAACAGAAAGATCCGGACGGCAATTTTCCAACTGTAAAATACCCCAACCCCGAAGAGGCCTCTGCCATGAGACTGGCCCTTGAGCTTGGCAAAAAGGAGAATGCCGACCTTGTGATGGGAACCGATCCCGATGCCGACCGGCTGGGTATAGCAGCACCTGATAATGGGGAATTCAAACTTGTCAGCGGAAACCAGCTTGGAGTGCTTCTTGCCGATTACATATTCTCTTCCCGTAAAGACACAGGCAGAATGCCGGAGAAGCCCGCCTTTATTAAATCAATTGTCACATCAGAACTTCAGACACTCATAGCAAAAAGCTACGGTGCAGCGACGTTTGATACTCTTACAGGATTCAAATGGATCGCCGGGGAAATGGGGAACTTCGAAACCGGTGCTGACAGGTACGACTTTGTTTTCGGTGATGAAGAAAGCTACGGCTTTCTGGTTAATAAAGATGTTCGTGACAAGGATGCGGTTTCGGCTGCAACGATGACAGCGGAGATGGCACTTTATCACAAGAGCCAGGGAAGAACCCTGTGGGACCAGCTCAGGAAAATCTGGTCACAGTACGGATATTTCCAGGAGACACTCATTTCCAAGGTTTTCAAAGGTGAAGCCGGGCTGCACACGATGAACAACCTTATGGAAAAGATCCGCAGCAACCCCCCGGCGACTTTTGCGGGTCAGGAGGTTGTGGTAACGAAAGACTACAAGGACGGGACCTCTTTTTATACTAAGGATAATTCTAAACGTAAAGATATCAATCTGCCATCATCGAATGTTATCCAGTTTGTACTCTCAGATGACAGTATCGTGACAGCACGCCCCTCGGGAACCGAACCCAAAATCAAGTTCTACGCCTCTTGCAGAAGTAAACCAGGAGAGCCGATAGAGAAGGCAATAGAGGATGTAAAGAAGAAAATCGAGAGGATAAGTGAGGCGCTTAATCGGCTGATCGGTGAATGATTGGCTAAGAGGACAGCGCGGGACTTGTGACTCCGTTTCGGTAGAGACGTCCGCCGGATGTCTCTAGTACCGAAATGTGACTTTTGGGTACGTGTTTGAAATCTTCCAGGCTATAATCAATTATAATCTACCGCCAGTTCGCTACTGCGGCCGCAAAGGCGTTTAAAAATGTGATGTCCATACCTGCCTGCAAAAATGGTGAACAACACGGGGTGATAGCGCAAGACTGGTTTCCTAACCGGGCTGTAGCGCAAGAGGGAACGCCCTCTTCCAAAAAACTCCTGGTTCTAAAGTTGTTACACCCCTTCAGGGCTATGTATCATCCGTCCCATTTACCCGGGGCGTTGCCCCGGGCTATAGAATTATGCACCTTCGGTGCGCAGGACCGTGTGGTGAGCCCTCCCTGACGGTCAGACTTCATAATAGGAACCGGCCTTACTTAT
>JAAYYB010000221.1 GCA_012515615.1 Fibrobacter sp. | reverse complement strand
TGCAGCTTAATCCCTACCGTGTTGAGGCACTGATTGAATCTGCAAATGTATCATTCGAATTGGATAACTATTCTGCGGTGCTTGAGTATTGTGAAAAAGCCTTACGCATAAATCCCGAATTACCCGCGATTCTCAAATTGCAATCAATGGCCCGGGTAAAGTTAAGCTGACACAAACAATGGCATATTCTTAGAATCTTAGCGACGTTAAAGAACTATTAAAGCCGTCCATCTTACTGCCGACCCGCTGCTGTTCGTTCCTTGGGTAGGGCGGAATAGGGAAGAGAGAGAGATTAACCACAGAGTTACAATGTAAAAAGGGGCAATGGCCCCGCCTTCAGTGAAATTCCATCCAATACACTCATGTCAACGCCCTCCCTCACAAGTGCTGCCCGGGCTTTTTTGATGGCCTTTGCGCAGACTGATTTGACCTTTTCATCCGATTCAAGCGCTTTGACAGCGATAAGCGTGGCTATGATATCATGTGATATTGGATTTACAGAATCTTCGCATAGGGTTTGAAAAAGCTCTTTTATGTTTGAAAACCTTATATCGAGAAGCTTTATTGCATCAACATAAGAGAATAGGCCGTTCCTTGACATACCTTCCACCAGTTTTAAATACCAGGGCTGTTCCGGTTCTGCCTTTTTGATTTTTCGGGCAGTCCGCGCATGACTCTCCGGGCAAGGTAGCTCGGCACAAGGAGATTCACTGACAACCATTTTTTTCCGTAGAAACGCCGGCATAACCATATCATCTTCATATAGTGCTAAAACCGATCTTTTACTTACATAAACACGAGGAGAGCTGCTCTTTGAGCGTGTTTTCAGGAAAAACATTGGTTCTTCCCAGCATTCCATTATTCGATCTCCGGCAATGAGCGAGGGAACAATGGTGTACTCCGGCTTTCCCAGCCATTTCTCACCTTCCTTGCGTTCTTCAATTCCCACAAGACTGGTCCGGCTGCTCAGGATTTTAAAATCAAGAGCGATTTTGAGGGCTTCACTTTTCTGCGCTTTGATCTTCCGCTCCTCCTGATTGCTTCCACTTTCCGGCATGTAATCCTCAAGGTGCCTGATTTTCTTTGAGGCCCACAAACAGCCCGGAGTATTCCATTTTCCGAGATCAATCACCGGCGCTTTCCATGATATCTTTTTACCGTCAACCGTTGCATTCAGCGTTATGATTTTGGGGAGTGTCTTTGACGGTTTCAATAGAGCGAGGGTATTCCAGCTGTCGCCTTCAAAAACAGGATTAAAAGGTTCTGCAGTATCGTATTCCTGATCTGAAGTGTCAAGCCGTATATCGGAGAACCGCGGCTGGTCGATACGGGCGAAATTGCGCAGCACGGATTCACCGATACTGTTTTCATCAGTAATCATTTCGCAGGAACCGCCGCTTACTCTGGCGATTCCCTTGAGCAGGGAACTGCTTGCCCCGTGGCCGATACCGAAGGTAAAGACCCGCGGTTTGTTTTTAGCTTTGGCGACAAGCTGTATTACTTTTTCGGGATCACTGACGCCCCCATCGGTCAGAAGTACCCATTCCTGACTGGTACCCGTGCAATTACCCAGAACGTCTTTTATCGCATGGTAGAGTTCTGTTCCGCCCATCAAGGCATCGAATGTGCTGATAAGCTTAATTGCGTGCTCGAAGTTTTTATCATTGTACTCAAAGGGCTTATTCTCTTTATCCCGAATGATTTTGTATTGGGAGCCGAAAAGTACAAACGAGAAAGTATCACCGTCAGAAATGCTTCGCAGGCAAAGTTCCAAAGCTTTTCTGGCGTGGTTGATGGGGTCACCCTCCATGGAGCCCGAACAATCGAGTAGAAAAACGATCTCCTTGTTTTTTGAGACTGGCCAGCTCTCAAGCTCCGGAATAAAACGGGAATAGAGAATTACGGATTTGTTATCATGCCGAGCCAGCCAGGCGCTGTTCGCTGTTTTGGAAACAGGTTCACCGATTAATTCGAGATCACGGGTAAAGCCCGCAGTGCCTTCCTTCATACTCATCGCGGTGAAATTCGGGTTTGATTCAGAGGCTTTTGGCGAGCTCCATTTTGAATGGGTTTTTGAGGAAAGATTTTTAATGAGCGAGTTTTCCCATGCGACAGTAAGGTCCATGGAGTAGGGGATTGATTCTGCCATTCCCGCATTTTGAATATCAGCCTGCAGTGGATCACCATCCACCCGCTGATAGCGTGGAAAGCGGGTCAGCGGAAAAAACAGCCGGAATGCGCCATCCACTATCTGCAGTTCCTGTGCCCAGACAATCGTAAAAACTATTTTCTGGCCGGGTTTGAGGTTGCCGATCGATATCTGCACCAGGTCCCGGGTCACCTCATCGAGGAGTGCCGCGCCATTACCTTTTTTAATGGCATCATCATACTTTTTAAAAGCTTCGTCTTTTTCCGCGACTGATGTTTTAAACCGTCTTCCCTCTGTTTCAAATGAGAATTCGGTGAGCACTGAACTTTCGTCCTTCGGGAATACATAGACCGCTTCTACCGATGACTGCGATGTATTTACAAAGGTCTGATTCATGGAAATTTCACTGCAGATACCGGCCATCCTGATTTCGTAAGAAGCATTTTTCAACGGAACCGATATTTTTTTCTTTTTGCTTGAATAGAACAATCCTGTTTCAATCATGATTTAGCCTCTTTCGGTTCAAGTGAAAGCTGTTTCTTTACCGTGGCCGCGAGTTTTTTTAACAGTTCCCGCTTGTCACGTTCCGTCAGCCGGTTTGTTCTGATATGTACCTCAATACCTTCGGCTATTCTAAACCGTTCCCAGATATCCGGGCCTGTGGTCGATTGAGGCGGCGGTTCAATAGATGCGGACATCTTAAAAAGATCTGCACCATGCTCAAAGTATTCCTTTATCCTGGCCAGGGGGACACCCTGTGCCGAGAGTTGTTGAAGTTCCTTGATTCGGGTGAGGTGCTCACTGGTGTAGTGGCACCCTCTGCCTTCCCCGCAAGGCGGCATGAGCAGCCCTCGTTGAAGGTAGTAATGAATCGTCCTGCGGCTGACACCGGCCTTTTCGGCCAGAGTATCGATGTTGAATATGTCTGGTTTAATCATAACAGTAAACATAACACTAATTGATACAGTTTGCAAGGTATTTTTTGAAAGGGAATAAAATGACGACGTCTTCAGTTCATTTAGAATGTTGAAAACTTTTTGCAGATTTACTGATAGATCTATCAGCTACGGCATCGCGAAAATAGGCCTTGCCTAAAATAATGGATGTTGTTATTTTAGAATATCGACTTATCGTAAAATAAAAGCATTTCTTATTTTAAGATAGAGGGCCAGATGCAACGAGATCTGCAAGGACATTACAAAACAATTTCGACAGTCGGGGAGTCGGTTAAGGCTTTCATCCCGGCACCGCTTCCACCGGCGCCCCCGATTGAGTGGACATCAGAGCTGCATGACAAGTTCGATCAGGCACACCTGGCACTTGGAAGGCTGGACAGTGTGTCAAAGCTCCTTCCGGATGCCACCCTTTTTGTTTATATGTATGTCAGGAAAGAGGTGGTACTCTCCTCAATGATTGAAGGAACGCAATCATCTATTTCCGATCTACTTCTGTTCGAGATGGATGAGGAACCGGGTGTTCCTGTGGATGATGTACAAGAAGTGAGTAACTATGTTGCGGCACTGTACCACGGGCTTCATCTGCTGGAAGGTGGTCTGCCTCTCTCGTTGAGATTGATTAAAGAGATACATGGCGTGCTGCTCTCCAAAGGGCGCGGCAGTACCTGTACTCCCGGTGAATTCCGGAAGTCACAAAACTGGATAGGGGGAACCAGACCGGGCAATGCGGTGTTTGTTCCTCCTCCAGTGGAAGATCTGATGGAGTGCATGGGTAAATTTGAATCGTTTCTGCATGATATGCCGGAGCCGACACCCGTGCTGCTTAAAGCTGCTTTAATGCATGTTCAGTTCGAAACCATCCATCCGTTTCTTGATGGAAATGGACGTTTGGGGCGGCTGCTTATTACGTTACTGCTTTGCGAACGGAAGATTCTTAAAGAGCCGATGCTTTACCTTAGTCTTTATTTTAAAACGCACCGGCAGTATTACTATGAGCTGCTGGGCAGAATCCGTACTATGGGAGACTGGGAAGCCTGGCTTGACTTCTTTGCCGAAGCTGTAATTTCAGTGGCAACCCAGGCGATGGAGACGGCACAAAAGCTCCATTATCTATCTGAAACCGATAAGCGCAAAGTAAGCGGGCTTGGAAGAGCGGCAGCTTCAACAATGAACATTCACCGGATTATGATGGAGCATCCTGTTGCCACTTCCAAGTGGTTGGTGGAGAAGAGCGGGATCACTCCGGCGACTGTCAACAAGGCACTCGGGCATCTTGTACAGCTTGGAATTGTGCGGGAGATCACTGCCAGAAAGCGTAACAGGATTTTCAGTTATGCCGGTTATATCGAGATCCTGAATGAGGGTACCGGATTGCCGGGTGGCTCATGATTAATGCATCTGATTCGAATCTGTTGACATCATGAGATATTGAAGGTTGTCAGTGTGAGAATATTACAGGCCAACATGAAAGGACTTATTTATAACCTGACTTATGCACCCGGATCAGGGCCAATTGCACTTATCCCTTGCATAAAGGCTTTCAGAAATCGCAGATGTACCGCCAATGTGGCACATGAGATTTTTCAGGTTTATGAGTTTAACCACGAAATACACTTTTGAATTTGTTTGCCGGCTGGACTGGACTTTTATGGATAGCTCTTATCTTGTGGGCTGGTTTAGGAAATAAAAAAGGAGAAAAGTCGCTTCACACTTTGAAATAAATAGGTAGTATTTGGTAGTATTTGGGGAAAATGAGGGGAAAATGAGGGGAAAATAAAAAACCCCTCAAATCTGCTTGTTTTGGCATTTTTAAGCGATTTTGAAGGGTTTTTAGTTGGTAGCCCCACAAATTAATATATCGAACAAAAATGTGCAAGAATTAAAGGATTTCAGCGCTTTTGGCAAAGGTCTTGATTGGGATATGGTAGACTTGGGGCGTGCAGTATGACTTTTTCATTAACATATTCCCTTAATTAATCTAACCTATATTAGAATAGCACAAACTATAATGATTTCTTTTAATAATATTTGGCATGATTCTTGCTTCTTCCTGTCTATTTATAAGTATTTTAATAGTTCCTTCTACAAAGAGAACAATTCCCTATGATGGAATATAACTCAATATTGGAGACTTTCAGGACTGCCATTTTTGATACAATTAATGAACCGCTTGTAGTCTTGGACAAAAAATGTAAGGTGCTTTCAGCAAATAATGCTTTCTATGATATTTTTTCAATAAGCCTTAGCGAAGCATTGGGTAAAAATATTTTTGAAATAGCAAGTTGCTTTAGCGATGAAAAATTTAAAGAACTATTGGACAAGATATTACCCAAAAAAACGACATTTGCCAATTTTGAACTAACCTGCAATTTTCCAAATAAAGGGAAACGAACATTCCTTTTAAATGCAAGAGAAGTGCATGGAGAACATTTCTTTGCAATGAATATAATTCTATTGGCGATGCAGGATATTACTGATAGAAAGCGATGGACAGACTCAATTCTTGAACTAAACGAATCCCTGCGTACTGCAAACGCTGAACTTGAAAGGTATGGACATGCCCTTGCTCATGACTTGCGTGCTCCTGTAAGGGCAATTGCAGGCTTTACAAAGATCATTTTGGAAGAGTATGAAACTATATCGAAAGAAAATATAAAAGAGCATTTGGAGAGAATCGTTCATAATGCTGATAATATGGAATCGATGATTGTCGGGTTATCTCAATTGGCAGGTATCACAAGGGCTTCCCTCAAGAGATACTATCTGTGCCTTACTGATATTGCTGAAAGGATTATTGCTGATTTGAAATCGTCTGATCCTGACCGTGAAATAGAAATAAACATTCAGCAAAACATGATGGATACTGTAGAGCCTTCGTTGATGTTGATTGCACTTACAAACATATTAACAAATTCTTTCAAGTTTACTCGTAATGAAAAACCCGCAAAAATTAATTTCGGTCTAAAGAATTTGGATGGCAAAAAAGCATACTTTATAGAAGATAATGGCGTAGGATTTGACATGAAATATGTAAGTAAACTTTTCGGTATGTTCCAAAGACTTCATTCAGATAAAGAATACGAAGGCACGGGAACAGGTTTAGCAATGGTGAAAACCATAATTGAAAAACATGGTGGAGAAGTATGGGCATATAGTGAAGAAGGGAAAGGAACAACGATCTACTTTACGATTGGTCGTGACTAAAACAAGAAGATGCTATTGTTATTCAGAATGATGAATTTGACTGCGATATATGCCGATTGCTGTTAAAGAATAGCGAAAAATTAACGCAAACAAAGCCTGCCGTTTAAAAATACCCCTCCCCCCTATAAATAGCCAAACCCACACAATCGCATTTCTACGGGCTATTTTCAGCATTTTTACCTGGGTGTGTCCATTAATTGCATAATCCGGTTTTATTCGGCACTGATTCCGGAAATTATCCGGCAGGTGATTCCGGCGGTATTCGGCACCCATTCCGGCCAATTTCCGGCAGGTTTTTAATGTTTTCCGGAATGGGTGCCGG
>JAAYYB010000220.1 GCA_012515615.1 Fibrobacter sp. | reverse complement strand
TCGCCAGTATCAGCCCAAGGACTCGCTTCCGTACCGTATCGCTACTACCATACGTATGGGATTTTCACCCATCTGACCATTGCGCCTTAGCCTGACGCACCTATCACCCCTTGTTGTCCACCAGTTGTGGAGGCAGGTATGGTTATCACATTTGCAAACGCCTCTGCAGGCGCACTGGAGAACTGTAGGTAGATTAAAACGGGTTGTAGCCTGAAAGAATTCAAGCATGCAGGATTCGGGGAAATAATGAAGATAGTTTTTTTAAGGCAACAATTTTGTAAATGGGATCTGTGTGGCACGGTCGCCCTCGACCGTGTCTGGCGCAACCAAAGAGTCCTTTAATACTTCTGTCTTTCGTAGTTTTTCTTTCGACTTGCTACTTGCTACTTGTGACTTCATAATAGATTTCAGTCCTGCAGAACCCCGTCAGAGCTGTTCTATGCTTTGGAACAGTAATGTAAATACACGGGGCTACGACGGGGGATACATTCCCTCAATCCCCTTGCACAACTATTAATTTATTGTCAAAATCAAAAGGCATATAGAACAGAGATGTTTTACAATGAGGCAAAGAGTGTATTTATGAGAAATAGAATAATGTTTATAGCTTATCGCTGGATCGGTATAATTATTCTGACTTGATCATTGGCTTCTGCAGCTGTAACATACACCGGGCAGGCCAGTCCTCCCGAAAACAAACTGGTCTTATGGTATCGCCAGGCAGCCACCAACTGGATGACTTCTGCACTACCGATAGGCAATGGGCAACTGGGGGCAATGGTATTTGGCGGTCCTGATCAGGAGCATCTGCAATTTAATGAAAAAACGGTCTGGTCTGGTAATAAAACCACATACGGTGCTTACCAGAATTTCGGCGATCTGTATCTTGACTTCAATGGTGTGACAACTGTAAATAACTATCGCAGAGAACTTGATATTGAAGATGCTGTTGCAAAAGTATCGTATAGTATCGGTACTGTTGAGTACACGCGTGAATACTTTTCAAGCTATGTGGATAATGTGCTTGTTGCACGGTTAACCGCTAATAATCCAGCCATGCAGAATTTTACTGTTGCCGTAAATGATGCTCATACCGGAACAAAAACGGCATCAGGAAAAACAATCACCATATCAGGTAACCTTCAGTTGTTATCGTATGAAGCACAGGTCATGGTGCTCAATGAAGGTGGTACTGTTACTGCCACTGGCGATAAAATCACTGTCAGTAATGCTGATGCCGTAACGATACTTTTAGCTGGCGGTACAGATTATGATGCATCAAGCGCGACCTGCAAGGGTAGTGGACTTCATGAAAGAATTTCAAAACAGATAACAGATGCAGCAGCCAAACCATACAGTGAGCTTAAAAAGAACCACATAACTGATTATAAATCCCTGTTTGAACGAGTAACGTTAAACCTCAATGATTCAAAACCGACCATACCCACAAGAGACCTTATTGTAAAGTATAACAACGGAACAAGAGATCCGGCACTCGATGTACTCTATTTCCAATATGGACGATATCTTACCATCGCTTCATCGCGTGGTGTCGGGTTACCCTCAAACCTTCAGGGAATATGGAACGACAGCAACACCCCTCCATGGGCATGTGATTATCATAGTGATATCAATGTACAGATGAATTACTGGCCGGTTGATGTAACAAATCTCAGTGAATGTTTTCAGCCGCTTGCCGACTATATCTACAATCAGGCAATCGTTCAGGATACATGGAAAAAGCTTGCAACTTCAATGGGGTCAAAGGGATTTACTCTTAAAACAGAAAACAATATCTTCGGCCACACTCAGTGGGAGTTGAACTCAGAGGCGAATGCCTGGTACTGCATGAATTTGTGGGACCACTTTACTTTTACAAAAGATACCAGTTTTGTAGCAACAACTGCATATCCTGTCATGAAAAGTGCCTGCGAATTCTGGGTGAGTACGCTTGTTGCCGATACTGACGGGAAACTGGTAGCTCCCGACTCGTGGTCACCGGAACATGGCAATCCATGGAGAGAAAAAGGTTCAACGTATGCACAAACCCTTATCTGGGATTTGTTTACCAATACTATCGAGGCCAGCCGGATATTAAATGTTGATCAGGAATTCAGAACTACGCTGCAGACTAAACTGGATCAGCTTGATCCTGGTTTGCGTGTTGGCAATTATGGACAATTGCGTGAGTGGAAATATCAGAATGATATTAAAAATGAACAACACCGTCATATTTCACACCTGATCTGCCTCTATCCGGGAGAACAGGTATCACCATTTATCAATACAACATTTTCTGATGCTGCGAAAGTATCACTTGTGGATCGTGGTGATGGTGGAACGGGATGGGCGCGTGCATGGAAAATCTGCACATGGGCAAGGTTGCTCGATGGTAATCATGCAAAAACTTTACTTCAGAATGCACTTAATCTCACAACTGTTACCACTACAGACATGAATAATGGCGGAGGGGTATATGAGAATCTTCTTGATGCACATCCTCCATTCCAGATTGATGGAAACTTCGGGGGAACCGCTGGCATTGCGGAGATGCTCCTTCAATCACACCTTGGCGAAATTACATTTATTCCAGCACTTCCATCATCATGGCCGGATGGATCTATAAAGGGATTGTGCGCACGCGGCGGGTTTGAAATCGATTTTGAATGGAGTGGTTCGAAGTTCGTTGCAGCATCGATCCTTTCCAGAAAAGGAAGCAGATGCGTGATAAGAGGGACAGACTATTATGTGTACGATGATAACATGAAAGCAGTGCCATGTTCGACATCTGCCACTCATACAACGTTTCAGACGAAGCCGAACAGCCGGTATAAAATTTCAATTTCTCCGACTGCTGTTCATACAACGGAAAAGATTTATAAAAAAGAACTGTACAACAATTGTACTTCTTTCTTTACAACCACTTCAATTAACACCTTACCAATAGGACCTTCCGGAAAAGAGAAGCTGGTTTCGATTTTTGATTTACACGGGCGCTTATTGAAACGCATTAGAACAGATAAGGGTTTTATAAACATAAAAAAGGAATCAGGGATTGCAAAAGCTGCCCTGTATGTCAAAGTCACAAGTCACAAGTCGCAAGTCACAAGTCACAAGTAAGAAGTAGCAAGTAGCAAGTAGCAAGTAAGAGTAAAAAGTAGAGAGTAAGTAGTAGAAAGGGCTCTTTACTGTTTTCGTAGGAAATACCTGATCCGCGCACACAACTCTTTTTCCTTAGCCCGAAGGACTTACGCCTGTCAGCGCAAGGTTTCTTACCTTGCGTCAGATACAGTCGAGGGCGACCGTGGCACACAGAGCCCATTTTACAAATAAGATGGATGCCGTTTTTTCAACGGCATGACGAACCGTAGCGGTGTTGCTGAAAAGGTTACTTACGTAAATACTGTAACAATCGCACTCCGTCATTCCTGCGAAAGCCGGAAACCATAATGCAAATAATAATCCTTTTTTAGAAATCAAGAATACATGTCTGCCACCAATTGTTTTCCGATTCCTGGAGGGTGCTACGTGCGTGCCCCCTGTAGGAAGAACATGCTTGAGAAACCGGTGCCCGGGGGCCACGCCGTACAGAGCCTTTAGCTCAACATGATCTGAAATCAAAGGGTTAAAATATGCTTCGGACTGAATATGTCCCGGCAATTCTCAGATGGATGCCGTTTTTCAACGGCATGA
>JAAYYB010000219.1 GCA_012515615.1 Fibrobacter sp. | reverse complement strand
TCACCGGAATGGGGAATCAGCTCTACCATGATACGCAAATACCTCATGAACGGATTCTCCTGCCGTCATCTTATTCCTGATACTGTAGGAGAGTATATTTTACAAAAAGGGCTTTACCGGACCGGCAACACAGAATCCGGAAAAGTCAGAAAGGCCATTTGTCATGAGTCCGGAAAAGGAGAATCTGGAAAGTAAAAAATTCCTGGGCATTCATTTCCGCTGCTGCAATGTGTATGTCAGAATTTACAAAAGCAAAGAAGGAAAATCCTACCGGGGTCAGTGTCCCAAATGCGGCAAGAGAGTGGATGTTCCGATAGGAGAAGGTGGAGTGTCAAGCCGCTTTTTTGAAGCGATCTGAAAAATGGTGACCAGAAGAGAATATCTCAAAGATCTGCTGATTATTGCGGGACTGGCGGCTGCAGGCACCAGTGCCGCCTCATCCCCACGCTACCGCACTGCCAGATTCTGGTATACCATGGGTAATAATGTAATCTGCGACCTCTGTCCCAACGGCTGTGTTCTGGCCGAAGGGAAAACCGGCATTTGCCGGAGCCGCAGAAATATCGGCGGCAGCCTGGTCACGCTCGGTCACTCATGGCCATGTGCGGTTCATGTTGATCCAGTCGAAAAAAAGCCTCTCTACCATGTACTGCCCGGAGCAAAGACTTTTTCCATCGGTGTTGCAGGATGTAATCTGCGCTGTAAAAACTGCCAGAATTACTCCCTGAGTCAGAAGAGCCCGCTTGAAACTGAAAATGTATACCTGCCGCCCGAAAAAGTCATAGAAGAAGCTAAGCGCCGGAGCTGCACTATCATAGCCTTCACCTATTCTGAACCGACAGTCTGGATCGAATATATGCTTGACACAGCAGCACTGGCACGTAAAGCGGGGATAAGGAGTGTTCTTGTATCATCCGGATATATCAATCCGGCGCCTTTTTCAGAGCTTGCGGAGGTGATTGATGCAGCACAGATAGATCTGAAAAGCTTTGATGATAAAATTTACAGGGATCTTAATGAAGGTAAACTTCAGCCGGTTCTCGATACACTCAAACTTGCGAAGAAAAAGGGCGTCTGGGTTGAAATTGTCAATCTGGTAATCCCTCAGTGGACCGACAAACCGGAGATGATCCGTTTGATGTGCAGGTGGATTGCAGAAGAGCTCGGTCCCGATACGCCGCTTCATTTTTCACGTTTTTTCTCATTGTATAAACTCTCTCACCTCTATCCGACTCCCCAGAAAGATCTTCTTGCTGCCAGGGCAATAGCTCTAAAGGAAAAATTAAGCTTTGTTTATATTGGAAATGTACCGGATCTGGATTCTAATACGTACTGTTTAAAATGCGGTGAACTGCTGTTATCAAGGTCCGGCTACATAGTTGATAATCAGAACTTTAAATCGGGTCACTGCGGAAAATGCAGTGCCATGATACCGGGGATCTGGGCATGAGAGCACGGAAAATGAGGTTACTTGAATACATTACAGGAGTTTTACTTATGGCTGGACTTCAATTTGATCCGCAGGCCGCAGATACGATACGAAAAGCCGCTGTCGCGGGCCAGTTTTATCCCGATAATGCATCTGCTCTCAGGAAAGAGATTGATGGATACCTCAAAGGCGGAAGAGAACTTAAGGCACCGGTACGCCTGCTGATTTCACCTCATGCCGGGTATGTTTTTTCCGGCCCTGTGGCAGGAAGAGGTTTTTCTTTAATTGATAAAAAGATAACGAGGGTCATTTTGATTGGACCGTCACATTATGCTCTCTTTAAAGGGCTGGCCATCACCGATGCCTCCTGGTATGAGACTCCGCTGGGCAAAATAAGAGTGGATCAGGATTTAAAGACAAAACTGGGAAGAAATCCTCTTGTCTGTTCCGCAAAAGGTGCTGAAAATCCGGAACACAGTCTCGAGGTGCAGCTTCCGTTTCTGCAGATTAAACTGAATCAGTTTACCATTTTACCGATTATCACCGGAGATGTCGATCCTGCAGAGGCTGCGGATCTTCTCTTCCCGATGATAGACAAACAGACTCTTGTGGTTGCCTCTTCAGACTTTTCCCACTATATGGTTCAGAATGAAGCCCGCCGGGTTGATGACAAAAGTATCGCTACCATATTGGCGGGGGATACCGGGGGGGGCATTGACGGGTGCGGGGCAACTCCGATCAGGATCGTTATGCACCTTGCACGGAAAATGAATCTTAAAGCCTGTAAGCTCGATGCCAGGACCTCGTATGAAACAGCTCCTCAATATGGATCCCAATCGAAAGTGGTGGGATATGCCTCTATCGCATTTGTTGAATCTGTTGATGATGGATTGAAGAGTGGCGGCGAAAGTTCTGTTCTCTCCTCTGAGCTGAAGAAGTATCTTCTCGATCTGGCACGGGAGAGCATGGTTATGGCTGTGAAGGGGATGAAACCTCCTGCAGCAGAGAAGGTCCCCGCAGCTTTAAAGGAGAGCAGCGGGTGCTTTGTAACGCTTACAATCAATGGTAATCTGCGGGGCTGCATCGGATACATAGAGCCTGTAAAACCTCTTTATCAGGCAGTAATTGACAATGCCAGAAATGCGGCGCTCAGTGATCCCAGGTTTTCTCCTGTTAAACAGGAAGAACTGGGTAGAATCGCTGTCGAGGTCTCGGTGCTCACTAAACCTGTTCCTCTTGAATACAGCGGTCCTGATGACCTCCTGAGTAAACTGAGACCGGGGGTTCACGGTGTCATTCTTCAAAAAGGGCCCTTCCAGTCCACATTCCTTCCTCAGGTCTGGGAACAGCTTCCGGACAAAGTGATGTTTCTGGAACATCTGGCCCTCAAAGGCGGAATGCAAAGGGACGGATGGAAGACATCGCTTGTGAAGACCTATCAGGCTGAGCATTTCCAGGAATGAGCCTGTTGAGGCAGGAGCAGCAGTCGTTTCTTTTTGCCGCTCTGTGCGGTTTCTTTGCTGCTTCTGCCCAGATGATTCTGATTCGTGAAATTCTTTCTGCTTTTTCGGGAAATGAACTTCTCCTGGGATTTGCCCTTTCGATATGGCTGCTTGCTGGTGCTGCCGGGAGCAGGGTCGGAAGAGTTACAGGCGGATTCTCCTTTCATGCATGTGCATTCTCTCTTATTACCCTCTTTTTATCCGGTATTTACATCGTAAGAAGTGTCAGGTTTTTTTCTCTTCCGGGTGAGGCTATCTCGCTTCTGACTGCGTTGGCTGTTTTGATTCCGGTTGAAATACCGTTTTCCTTTTTGACCGGTTTTATCTACGGGACGCTTGCAGTGAAGCATGACGGGAGAAGACTTTACAGGTACGATAATGCAGGCAGTATTGCGGGGCTTCTTCTCACAACCGTCATGATTCTGCCGGGTTTCCCGAATATGTTTATTGCAGCTGCCGCAGGGTGCATCCTTCTGCCTTTTACTCTCCAGAAAAAGATATGGTTTGTCCTGTCAGTTTCGGTGATTGTCCTGGCAGTTCTTTGTAACGGTTTCTCACTGGGGTGGAAATACCCTTCCGGGACAAAAGTAACCTATGGGCCGGAAGGTGAGATCGCATTTACCGAAAATAACGATGCTGTTCTCCTGAATAATTACGTTTACCGTTCAAGAATTCCCCAACCTTCAGTGGAACAGGCTGTACATATCCCGATGTCCCTTTCCGGGGGCAAAAAACGGGTGCTGCTTGTTCAGGATCGCGGTTTTTCATCAGAAATCAGCAAATACAGTGAATCTGAGTTTGTCTGTCTCGAGTACAATCCTTCATTTGCAAACAAAAACTGCGGATACGGTTCCCCGGAGTCTTTCCGTTTTACAGATAAGTTTGATGTGATTATTTCCGGCGCAGAGCTTCCTGACAACCTTTCATCCGGGAGGCTTTTCACACAGGAATTCTTCATGAAAATGAAACAGATCATGAATGATTCGGGGGTATTCTCCTTCACACTTCCCTTCAGCCAGGAATATCTTACGGCAGAGGAAAAAGGGATAAAAGAGATCCTGATGAACACGCTTGGAAGTGTCTTCAGGTATTACAGCATATTTCCGGGCGAAGGCTACACATTTATGGCTTCCGACATGCCGTTTAATTTGCCAGATACAGTCGCTGTGGATGCACCTTATCTGAAATCATACATATTGCCGTCAATGACACCGGAAAGAATATCTGAAGTCAACAAGCTATCTCTTTCCCGGAAAATTAATACAACCGACAGGCCATCTTTACTCTTTCAGTCAATAAAGCTCTACCTGGACCGGTTTGGTATCTCACCTTTGTTGTTTGTACTGATTCCAGCGGTGATGCTTCTTGTTCTGCTGCCGTTGTTCATGCGCTCAATTCCGGAGATTTCCGTTGGAACAACCGGCTTAATTTCAGGAATTTACTCTATAGGGATTCTGTTTCTATACCAGTCAAATTACGGTACCCTTTACTCGCGAATTCCCTTGCTGATGGCTGCTCTTTCACTTGGATTTTTTGCGGGGAGCCTTATTCGAAAGTTACCTTTTCCCGATCTGATTATTGGAGTCTACAGCTTTTCAACTCTTTTACTTCTAATAAACTGTGATAATCCGCCGCTATTATTCTTTATGATTTGCAATCTGGGGATGGGATTTCTTTCGGGCGCTCAGTTTGTAACCCGAAGAACAGATCAATGGGGAAAGCTTAATGCATCAGACCTGGCCGGAGGGGTTGCGGGCATGGCAATCGGGCCTGCAGTTTTTTTTCCGCTTATGGGCGTTTCCGGAACAGCTATGCTGATGCTTCTAATGAAATTACTCGCATTTGCAGGACAAACCAGGTTAAAAAGAGTAAAGATGGGTTAAGTTGAAGTTCATTTGAAGAGGACGTTACCGATCCCGGAATGGAACCTGTGTATTGTATCAGGAGACGGTAAAATGGTTACTTATTTGCAGATTTCACATACCGGAATCTCAAGCCCTTCTATATCCCACCTTGCTCTTGCTTCTACCGTATCAGGTGACATCATTTGTTCTTCAGGGCCAATCCAGGGGACCAGCTTGCCGGGGTCCTGAAGACCATTTCCGTTTCTGTCTTCAAAGTAGCCGATAAGACCTTCGCCGGCAGGAATCAGGCTGAAAAGGAATGTTCCGGAACTGTCATCTGTTGTATAGGTTTTCCCATTGAAGTGTGAAAATACCCATTTGATATTGCTTCTGTTGCTCAGGCACTTTGCACCGCCCTGAAGACTTGTTGCCAGACTGTCAATATCCGGTGTAGTGATAACGATGTTGGCCGCAGTATCCGATGTGTCTTTTATTGCGATTGCATTACCGCTCAGATCTTCTCCTGAGCGGTCAAAAATTACCATCTGGTAACTGCTTCCGGGTTTGAGATCACTGAGCATAACCGCAGTGGTAGTATCAGAAAAGCTTTCGGGTGAGGAGACAAAAACAGTATCTCCAGATGATCCGGTCATTAAAAGTGAGTCTTTGAGCAGCACCGGTTCTGTCCATATCATCTTCAGTAATGGTCTCAAATCTCTGGCGTTATCGGAATCCCACCTTTTGAGGGCAGGCCGCACTGTATCAGCTGAATCAGAGCCATTAAATGCAACGGTATCTCTCAGGGATCCGATGCTGTTTTTCCTGGACATGGTATAGATAAACCTGTATTCTGTCTTTTCTGCCGTTACTGCGGTTTTTATGGCGAACCCGATCGTATTTGTATAAAGTAAATATTTAAAATCAGTGATTTTCTCCGAGGGGTTCTTTGCATTCTCGATGACTATTTCCGGCTGATTGAAAGAAAGGGAATCGAAGGGTTTGTTCCATTTTCCTTTAATGAGTTTATTGGAGGTCTGCAGAGAAATTATTCTGGGAAAAGCCGTATCGAAAACCGCCGGAAAGAGTGCAATATCTGCCAGCTGGTTCTTTATTGCGATCATGGAGTCCTGCGGCATGAATACCTGTTCTGTGCCAGCCTGCAGACGAGAATCGTTATTGACATCAAAATAACCTATAACCCTGTATTTGCCAGTCCTTATGTTGTTGAACCTGAAACGGCCGGTACTGTCGGTCTGAAGCAGGTAGGAGGGCGGGCCGACCAGGCCTGTATCCGCTAGTTCTTTTTCTGAAAACAGTGCAATTTTGGGTTGTAAAAGATCTCTTGAAGGATCTGTCACACAACCCTCAATTACCCCGCTGTCAAGAGTCGGGCCGGTTGAGAACACAAGGGTGTAAGGGGTTGTGACAGGGTTTCCGCGAAGGTCCTTCAGAGATGAATTAATCTCCACATGGTAAGTGGTGGAATCTGAAAGCTCATCGGGCTGTATATGTAGAACTTTGCCTTTTATTTTTGTTTTGAATTCTACGGGGGGGAAAATTGAAATCCCGCGTTCTGATCCGCTTGCGATCCATTCAGAAAAAGTAAGGATGATTTCAGTGTTTTTGTCTACATTGACAGAGCCTGTACGTGGTGTGATAGAGTGAACCGAGGGTCCGGTTTTGTCATCCGGCCCGCCTCCGGGTGTCATCTGGTGAGCACAGGAAAAAACCGTAATGAGTGAAATAACTGCAAAAATCCTTTTTTTGTACATTACCAGAAAATAACTTAGTAGACTATGTTTTTTCAACCTGTACGCGTCTTTGTTTTGGAATTCTTAAAGTAATTAATAAAACCCAAAGGAGAAACTGTGGAACCGTTGAACTTTACTATCCCGACTCTTGGGACCGCAAATATACCTTCGCCTGTTGCGCTTTCCAAGAAAACCGGTGATCTTATTGCAAATTATGTGTCTGATGACGAGCTCATTATCTACAATATCAATGCATGTCCGGGCAACAGTTATACTCCTTCCAGGGAAGATCTTCTCGAGAAGGCAGGGCCCCGGGAATTGATCTATTTTGATCCATCAAAAGTACACGCAGGGATTATCACTTGTGGAGGATTGTGTCCGGGTCTCAATGATGTTATCCGTGCGGTTGTAATGACATTATGGTACCAGTATGGAGTGAGGAGAATTTCCGGTATAAGGTACGGCTATCGGGGATTTCTTCCTGATTATGGTCTGGCGGCTGCTGATTTGACGCCTGATGTGGTCACCGGAATTCATCAGATGGGCGGGACTTTACTTGGTTCGTCAAGAGGAGATGGTGAGCGCACATCCGAAATTGTTGATTCAATCGAGAGGATGAACCTGACGCTTCTTTTTACCATCGGCGGGGACGGCACACAGAAGGGTGCCCTGAGGATAGCGGAAGAGATTGAGAGACGCTGCCTGAAAACATCGGTTATAGGAATCCCAAAGACAATCGATAATGATCTGAGTTTCATTGAGAAATCGTTTGGATTTGAAACTGCCGTATCTAAAGCTGTGGAAGCAGTATCCGGGGCGCATGTTGAGGCCTACGATGCTATAAACGGAATAGGTCTTGTAAAATTGATGGGGCGGGAGTCAGGCTTTATAGCCGCCCATACGGCTCTGGCCTCCAACGATGTAAACTATGTGCTTGTTCCTGAGATTCCTTTTGAACTTGAAGGTGAGAAAGGGCTGCTTGCTCATCTGAAAAAGAGGCTTGAGTCCCGTAACCACGCTGTTATTGTTGCAGCTGAAGGAGCCGGACAGGATCTGTTTTCCGACTCTGAAGTTCGTCTGGACGCATCTGGAAACAAGAAACTGGATGATATAGGTCTGTTTCTTAAGCAGAAGATATCCGCTTATTTTAAAAATGAGAATATGGAGATTAATATCAAGTATATCGATCCCAGCTATATAATCCGCAGTACAGCAGCAAACCCCAGCGATTCAATTTACTGCACCCGACTTGGGACCAACGCGGTCCATGCGGGTATGGCAGGAAAGACAAAGATGCTTATCAGCCTGATAAATAATACTTATGTACATGTTCCTATGAAGCTTGCAGTATCAACGCGCAACAGGATCGATCCTGAGAGCCCGCTCTGGCGTGATGTCATACAGGCTACAGGACAGCCGGCGCTGATGAAAAACCTGTATACCTGACTTATGCACCCGGGTCAGGGCGAATTGCACTTATCCCTTATGTATAAAGGCTTTCACAAATCGAAGATGTTCCACCAGTGTGGTGCACCTGCGATTTGTGAAAGCCTTTATGCTACAAGGTCTAAACCCACTTCGCCCTTCCCGGATGTATATATAGTCAGGTAAGAATCAATTCGCCGTGGACGGAATCCCTGCGATTCCGTCCCATGATCTGATAAGCTTGCCTATGCGTTCCCAGCGGATCTTTACCGGCAGCTGCCAGGCCGGGATCTGCTTGTCGAGCGAAAAGTAGAGTATAAAGGCTTTCGCTTTTACGTAGTTGCGGTTGAGGAATCCCCAGTAACGTGAGTCCAGTGAATTATCCCTGTTGTCACCCATCATGAAATAGTTGTCATACTTGACTTTGTATTCATTGACCGGCTTGTCATTAATATAAAGAAGCTTTTTTATTTCTACTTCTCTGTCGGAGAAAGAACTCTTGACATAGGACAAAAGGTCTTCCAGTCTTGTCCAGTCGTCGTGATCAAATCTCAGATCTCCGAAGGCTATACGGAATCCCTGCCTTGTATAGGGGTCTATCATCTGAATAGTCTGATTGTTGGAAAATTCCCCATCAAGATAAAGCTGGAACTCGGCTCTTACTTTGGAACGGGGGTTTTCCTGCCGGATAAGGTGCTTGAGAAACAGAAATTCCCTGGTCTGCAGATCGCCGGTTTTTATTATGTCTCCTTTTGCCGGTATCTTAAGAGGCTTGAAATCTGTTATTTTTTCATCAAGCTGACCATCATTGAGGTATTTGCCGCGCGGTGGAGTCTGGACCACCTTGCCGTCCACAATCAGACTCTTTCCCCGGACTTCAACTACAGATCCCGGTCCGGCGACACATCTTTTAATGTAATCCTTTTTGTCATTGCCCGGGTACCTGAAGATTATTACATCGCCGGCTTTAGGGTCTGTAACAGCGGGGAACCGTGTGGTTATTCCAAGCTCCTGGGAGAATGGTAAGATTGGAGCTCCATACATGAATTTGAGTCCCAGAAGAAAATCACCGACCAGCAAACTGTCTTCCATTGAACCGGTAGGAATTTTGAATGCCTGTATTACATAGACGATGGCGATCAGCGCCATAATTAGTGCAGAACCCATTTCACGAAAAAAATGGAAAATTCCCGCCTGTTCAGATCTTCTGGCCTGTGAGTTGGACAATGCGCCCTCCGCTTTAGGGTTTTAGTTGCAGAATCAGTAATACTGATTTCGGTGATCATTGGCAAAATATTTTAAAATATGTCATGACTTATTGCTGTGCTGAATTTAGTTATCCCCGAAAAACTCAAGAATACGGTTGTGAAGAATACCGTTTGACAGCACAAACGAGCCGTTATGAACTGATTGCACACCTTTTATATCTGAGAACTTTCCTCCGGCTTCGGTAACTATACAGGCCGCAGCTGCACAATCCCAGGCTTTGTCAAGCAGGTTTACACAGAAATCGAGTTTCCCGGCTGCCGCACAGACATAAGAAAAAGCATCCATGAATCCGTAGTTGTAATCACACTTGCCCATCAGCGAGAACAACTTCTTACCCTCCCGGGTATCACTCTTTTCCACAAACCCCAGAGCACTTCCCATCGCTTTCTCAAGATTGTCAACTGTTGAAACGTGGATTCTCTTACCGTTAAGGAATGCTCCCCGGTTGCGGCTTGCCCAGCAGGTCAGAGATAGTGCCGGAAGGTGAATGACTCCCAGAACGGGGATTCCGTCTTCTTCCAGGGCAATAAGGACGCTGAAAGTTGGAATTCCCCTAATAAACGGACGTGTTCCATCGAGCGGATCTACAATCCATCTTCTTGAGCTGGTTCCGGTATGACTGCCTGATTCTTCTCCCAGAAAACCATCCTGCGGATAGGCTTCAAGAAGTTCATCTCTGATCATCTTTTCACATTGCCTGTCTACTTCTGTTACAGGCGACCGGTCATCTTTCAACACTATGGATTTCAGATCGTTCTGGAATTCAAGTTGAGCGGCACCGGCTTTTGCTGCGCTGACAAGTGCAGTTTTGAGCTCTGGTTCGTAATTCATGGCGTTCCCCGAAAAACTATAAAATACAATTGTTTCCCGCTCCATCAGATTATTTTCTCAAAGAAGCTGGCTTACCGATCAGAATCGGGCAGACTGTGAATCAAATTATGTGTGGAAGAAAAGTGCAAAGAGAGTTATAATACTTTATTGCAAGAAGTGTGAATCGCGGTTTCCACAGTGGGCCGCTAAGCTGATTTGAATTCTGATCTTGTCAGGAAAACTGATTTGCACTCAGGAGAAACGTAGCAGATAATGAAATCCGGCTATCTGAATCTGATCTGTTTGATTGCACTTTTGATGCCCCCGTCGATACTGGCTTTAGAGGCACAGGTTATTGAACTGCTGGGAAATCCCAAGCTAAGTGCGCCCAAAGTCCACAACGCCACCATAACACACTATCTCTCTATTCCTCTAAGCAGTTGTCCAAGCGAGTACTGGGTTTATTATGATGCATCCATGAAGAAAATGATTGTAGAGTTTTATGGAGTACAGGTTAAATCACCTCCGCTTGACTCTCTTAAGAATCCGGTAATCAGAAATATGGAGGTTGTCAATCAGGAATCCCTTATGTCTCTTTCCGGAAAACGTTCACAGATTACCTTTTCTATTGAGAGTGGGTGGCATTACGATTCCCGCATTGTGTCAAAAAACTCTCTGCAGCTTAAACTCTGGAGAAAGATCAATCATGTTGAGGAGCTCAAAAAGAAAGAACCGAGCCTCTCTGCACCTCTGGCCTTTACGCTTCTTGGGGCTGGAATTATCTCTTTTGGCCTGATGGCTTTTAGCGGCCGGAATTATTCTGAGTGACACTTATTACTACTTGCTTTCACTCTGTTTTGAGATCATATTAAAGTACTAACTTCTGATGTACCCATCATTTTTTTTGGAGGATTTATGGCCGGTGTGAACAAAGTCATTCTGGTAGGTAATTTGGGAAAAGATCCTGACGTCCGTTCAACTCCCGGAGGGCAGCAGGTGGCATCCTTTTCTTTAGCCACCAGCGAGAAGTATACAGACCGCGGCGGCCAGCGTCAGGAACGCACCGAGTGGCACAATATCGTGGCATGGGGAAAGCTTGCCGAGCTGGCTGGCCAGTATCTGAAAAAAGGCCGCACGATTTATCTTGAGGGCAGGATAGCGACAAGGTCATGGGATGACCGGGATGGAAATAAAAAGTATAAAACTGAGATTATTGCCAGCCAGATCCAGTTTCTGGGTGGTAATAGCGGTGGCGGGGCGCCAGCCAACGATTTTGATTCCTCATCTTCCAATTTTAATGCACCATCTTTCGATCAATCCAGCCCTGAACCGGCTCCGATGGTCGAAGAAGATCTGCCATTTTAAGAGTTCAAGGGCAGGGGAGCCATATGCTTCCTCTGCTCCCTTTTTTCAAAACACCCGCCGAACCATTGCATGGAAGAAAAATAATTTCTATATTATATTTCTTTATTAATACCCACTCTCAAAGGAAACAGCATGCAAATGACGGTTGAGGTCCTTCTTCTGGCGGTTGCCTGTGGAATTACACTTCTTGCATATATGATTGCAATTAATGCTCACGGTCCTACACGCCTTAGTCTGTCTTATTTTATTGCTACCGTAATGCTTGCTGGAACAGTCTGGGGAATAGTTCAGTATGTCAATACTGATCTTGATGCCAGGAAAATGGAAGAGTTCAAAAAGCTGGAAGCAGAAAAGCAGATCGCTGAACAACGGGTTCAGCTTCAGGAACAGGCTTTAAGGGCAAATAAGGAGAGAATGGGTTATGTCACGAAGTTGAATTCTTTGATCTCTCTTGGTGCCGGCCACGCTTCATCTATGATTAATAGTGACCTTCAGGACAGAAGTATCGATCTTGATGCTCTTATCCGCAGAGCTTCTGAGACAAAGAAAAATGTCGATCTTCTGAAAAAAGATTTTGAAAAGTTGATCACAAGCGACTCCCTCTTCTCAGAGCCTACGTCTTTGATTAAAGAAGCAATCGGTGCACTGTCAGAGGCCTCCTATTATTACCGTTCCTATTATTATTCCGAAGATTCTGATCAGGAGGATCTGAGGGAGAGGATTCTACGACAGAAGGCCAGGCTCGCTTACGACCAATTTCAAAAAGCTAACTCTCTGATCGCAACAGCTGGAAATTGATTTAATCTTTTTCTGAATGATCAGCCTGCGGACTGGTTTAGAGCAGAAAATGTTCTCTGAACTTGAAAATACCACAGAGAGGTATTATTTTGTAGGACTTTAAAAACCTGAATAAAAAGCTGCAATTATTTTTGGGATATCCGGAATCGTGTGGTAAATCGGGATTTTTAAGGAATGTGATATGAAAATTGATGTTCGCAACACTCCGGAAGGGCATTCGGAAGTCACCTGTGATTCTGATCTGGAATCGGTTAAGGCTGATTTGCCTGCTTTTTCCGATAAGGTCAAATGCCGTGCGGAAATTGATCGTTGCGGACCGCAGATTTTTTTACATGTCTGGTACAGCGGCACATTTACAATCGATTGTTCCAGATGTCTGGAAGCATTTAAAATGCCGCTGAGCGGGGAACTTCGTCTGGTGCTTAAAGAGCAGCCGGGAAGAAGCGGGCCCTCGCAGGATGAAGATGCGGTTGACTTTTATTTTGACAGTCAGGATGATTTTGTTGATATCAGCCCGGCAATTTACGATGAGATAATGATCAGTGTTCCTATAAAGCCGCTCTGTTCTGAAGAATGTAAAGGGATCAGGATTGAAGAGGCAAAAAGCGGGGAGGATCAGACAAAAGAGAAAGAGATTGATCCCCGGTGGGAAGCGTTAATGCGTTTGAAAAAGAAATAATCAATACATTAGTATATATGCAGCAGATCATTTTAAGGAGGATACATGGCTGTTCCTAAAAAACATCATACCAGGACTCGTCGTGACAGACGTCGCAGTCACCTGGCATTAAAGCCCGCAAAGCCGGTTTTGTGTTCACATTGCAAGCAGCCCAAAACGGCGCATCGTGTTTGTCCCAACTGTGGTTATTATGCCGGAATGGAAGTAAGGCCACCGGAAGAATAATCGATAGTAAAGGCTAGGTTTTTTCCAGATCAAAGCAAATGGATAATATTCGCCTCGCTATTGATGTCGAAAGCGGAGATTTCGGTCCCAAAGTGGTAATCTC
Source organism: Fibrobacter sp. (assembly GCA_012515615.1). GTDB lineage: Bacteria > Fibrobacterota > Chitinivibrionia > Chitinivibrionales > Chitinispirillaceae > JAAYIG01. The sequence goes on along the minus strand of JAAYYB010000219.1, from coordinate 3,799 downwards.
AGGCTTTCTGGAAGCGCGAAGGGTTAGTGATATCCCTTTTAAAGCGCTTCTATGCGGAAATAAGGACAATATCCAAAAGATTCTTGTCGAGGAAGGCGCTCAAAGAGAATCGGACATTGAAATTGTTCATTGTACAGATTCTATTTCCCCTCTGGACAATAAGGCCAGAGTGTGGAAACAGCGTGCAGATTCTTCTGTAGTCCGTTGTATTACGCTACAGAGAGAGGGAGAGGCGGATGCTTCGGTCAGTGCCGGAGATACCGCTATTCTCATGGGTGCGGCATTATTTATTTTGGGACGGTCCGAAGGAGTGGCGCGGCCTGCTCTGGCAGCATTTCTCCCTACGATTAAAAACAAACCGGTACTTCTTTTGGATGTTGGAGCTAATTTGAACTGCAGAGCAGAGCATCTTGTTTCATTTGCCAGAATGGGTCATAAGTATGTCTGCAGATATCTTAACAAGATGACCCCTTCAGTTGCACTTCTTAACATAGGCAAGGAAGCACATAAAGGTACACGCCAGGTGGCCGATGCAAACGCGGCCCTCAAAAACTGGAAAGACTATATCGGCTACATTGAAGGCGACGGTGTGCTGTCTGGAACTGCAGATGTGGCAGTCTGTGACGGGTTTACCGGCAATGTGTTGTTAAAGACCTGTGAAACATTTCATAAATTGATAAAATCATTTTTAGGGCAGAGTGATGATCTGGGGAATCGGATGGCTGTGCTTGATCCGGAAAATTACGGGGCTGTTCCATTTCTGGGTATTCGTGGTACTGTGCTTAAGGCTCATGGCGGTTCCTCTTCCCGTGCTATAACCAATGCCGTTCTCACAGCTGTAAAAGCAGTGAAAAATGAAGCTGTCTGGTCCGGTGGCGCGGGCGGCCGAAAGGTATTTAAGTGACTAATTTTAAAAGTGCAAAGATTGTTTCTGTGGGCTCATATGTTCCTGAGAACGTGATGGTGAACAAGGAATTTGAAAAGTTCCTTGACACATCAGACGAATGGATAACCACCCGGACTGGCATCCGCAAGAGGCATATAGCACCGCGCGATCAGCTGACAGCAGCCTCTGATCTGGGCAGCAGGGCTGCAATGGTAGCGATTGAAAGAGCAGGCCTTGAGCCGGGAGATATAGATGGTATCATTTGTGCTACATTTACTCCTGATAACTTTTTTCCTTCCACAGCCTGTTCTATTCAGGCCAGGCTCGGTTGCAGCAGTGCATACGCTTTTGATGTAAGCGCAGCCTGTGCGGGCTTCGTTTATGCCATTACCATTGCAAACGGGCTTATTCTTTCCGGACGCGGCAAGAATGTTCTTGTTGTTGGCGCAGAGGTCATATCCAGAACTCTTGATTGGACAGACCGTTCCACATGTATTCTCTTCGGTGATGGTGCAGGAGCGGTAGTGATTCAGGGTTGTAATGACGTCGGCCAGGGAATCCTGGCAACTCATCTTGCCAGTGATGGAAGTCTTGGAAATATTCTGGAACTTCCTGCATGGGGAGAGAAACGCACAATGAAAATGAAGGGCAACGAGGTCTTCAAGCATGCTGTGCGTATGATGTCTGAAGCTTCGATCAAAGTGATGAAGTGTTCCGGAACTGTTCTTGACGACATAAATTTCTTTATACCTCACCAGGCAAATATCCGCATTATTCAGGCGGTAGCAGATCAACTGCAGATTCCTGTTGAGAAGGTAGTTACAAATCTTGAGCATTACGGGAACACTTCCTCTGCATCTATACCTCTTGCGCTTGAAGAGGTTTGGAATAAAGGTGCCATTGTAGAGGGAACCAGGGTTCTTTTTACTGCTTTGGGTGGTGGAATAGCAGTCGGAAGTGCAATGGTTCAGTTCTGATAATCTCTGAAGAAAACGGAGCTTTATATGAAATGGTCTTTTTTATTTCCGGGGCAGGGGTCTCAGGTCGTTGGGATGGGTAAGGACCTTTATGATGGTATTCCTGAAGCACGCCAGATATTTGACTCTGCAAACCAGATCCTTGGACGAGATCTTGTTTCTGTGATTTTCTCCGGACCACAGGAGGAGTTAACTGCTACACAGAATACACAGCCCGCACTCTTTACCGTTGAAGCAGCTATCTGCAGTGTGCTTGCTTCCAAAGGAATTTTTCCATCTTATTGTGCCGGTCATTCTCTTGGAGAATACAGTGCTCTCTTTGCTGCCGGGGTATTGTCATTTGAGGATGGTTTAAAGGCTGTTGCCTACAGGGGCAAGCTGATGGCCCGGGCAGGGAAAGAAAATCCTGGAACTATGGCTGCCATAATCGGCATGAGCCGGGAAAAAATCTCCGAGGTGCTCCAGACAGTAACTGTGGGGATTGTTGTTCGTGCTAACGAGAACTCTCCGGACCAGACGGTTATCTCAGGTGAAGTGGAAGCGGTGAAGGATGCATGTGAAAAACTGAAAGCTGCGGGTGCCAAAAGAGCGATTCTGCTGCCGGTGAGCGGCGCTTTTCACTCACCTTTAATGCAGTCTGCAGCAGATGAGTTTTCCTCTTCATTGAGCTCGCTTTCATTCTCGGCACCAAGGTGTCCGGTCATTACAAATGTATCTGCAAAGCCGGAAACGGATCCGTCTGTTCTCAGGGAACTTTTGGTAAAACAGCTTGTTTCACCGGTGCGCTGGGTCGATTCCATGTCTGCTTTGGCTGATCTTGATTTCGGCACCTGCATCGAAACCGGTCCGGGAAATGTTTTGAAGGGACTGGCGAAAAAATGCACTGAAAAGCTGAATGTTGTTCCTAGTGATACTGCTACCAACATATATTCTCTGCTGACAAATTCCTGAAATCGTGCAAAAGGAGTGAATTTGTGATTGACCTTTCATCAAAATCTGCTTTGGTTACCGGCGGTGGTCGTGGTATAGGAAAAGAGATTGCAATGGCATTAGCCAAAGCCGGCTGTGATGTTGCAATCAGTGATATCGACTTACAGACTGCTCAGGCAACTGCATCTGAATTAGAGGGTCTGGGCAGGAAATCACTTGCCATCAAGGGTGATGTTTCAAACGCTGCAGATGTAGAGGCGATGTTTGCATCGTTTATTGAAAAATTCGGTAAGATTGACATCCTTGTAAATAATGCCGGAATTACAAGGGACGGTCTTCTTGTGCGGATGAAAGAGGCGGACTGGGATCTGGTGCTCAATGTAAATCTCAAAAGCGCCTTTCTCTGCTGCAGGGAAGCTGCCCGTCCGATGATGAAGGCCCGGGGAGGCAAGATAATAAATATTGCTTCTGTTGTGGGTCTTATGGGTAATGCTGGACAGGCAAACTATTCTGCTTCCAAAGCCGGTCTGATCGGGCTTACAAAGACTCTGGCCAGGGAATTTGCCTCCAGGTCAATCAATGTAAATGCGGTAGCTCCTGGTTTTATCAGGACCGCAATGACAGACAAACTTACAGATGCAGAAAAAGGGAAATTAACAGGTCAGATCCCTATGCAGACGCTTGGATCGCCTCTTGATGTGGCCAATGCGGTTCTGTTTCTCAGTTCATCTCTGTCCGATTACATCACCGGTCAGGTATTGACTGTTGATGGCGGACTTGTTATGTAGAGTGGTGAATAATCATTTTATATTAATAAATTAGAAACGTTTTTCTTCCTGAAAGGAGTTTATCGTGAGCGAAATGGAAACAAAAGTCAAACAGATAATTGCTGAGAAATTGGGTGTCAGCGAAGATAAAGTAAATCCCCAGGCTTCATTTGTTGATGATCTTGGAGCGGATTCGCTTGATCAGGTTGAGCTGATCATGGCTTTTGAGGATGCTTTCG
>JAAYYB010000218.1 GCA_012515615.1 Fibrobacter sp. | reverse complement strand
TTTGATGTGGGTCTGGTGATTCCCGATGGTGGTCTGCATCCTACTTTTGGATGGGGTGGGTTGATGAATTTCGGGTTTGATCTGGCAGGAAAAGGAGAACTGCATTTTTTCCCAAATATTGAGTTCTGGATCTCCGGTGATGAGCACAGGGGCTTCGATGAAACCTTTTTTGAAATGGCGGTCAATGGCGATGTAAAGTACTACTTCCCTCTGCCCAAACGCATAACAGTGAGACCTTTTGTGGGAACCGGGTTTGGGATGATCTACAATTATCAGGACTTTGATTATGGAGACGCCGGGGACTGGGATGATTCAGATATTGGGGTAGGAGCCAACTTCATGGGTGGTATCGATATTCCGTTTACATCCTCAGTAAAAGGTTTCACCGAAATGAAAGGCAAGATAGGCGAGGGACCGGCAGTGTTAAAATTCACCTTCGGAATGAAATTCCTGTTCTAAAACCAGAATGTCAGGGCTAAAGAGGTACATGAGAGAATAAGAGATGTAAAAGCGGCACCTTCAAATACCTTTGCCCTGTTATAGGTCACTGCGAACCGTTCGGGATTATTGAAATAGTCTTCGCGTCCAAGCTCCATGTATCTGGAGTAATAGTACCTTTCGGCTGCAAAGCAGGCTATGGCAGAGAGGCCAAATACCGCGGCTGGGTAGATAAATTTTGAATGATAAAAAAGCCGTTTTTGCATCTCGAGAAGGTAGGTGTGGATCCCGGGATCACTCAGGTCCAGCTTGCGTTGCACACTCTCAAAGCCGTCCAGTTCTCCTGTAATCATCATATCACCCACAGGTAGTATCCACTCCAGCGGTGTTGATCCCTCCAGTCCAGTTTCAGCTTTAATTCTCACCCCCACAGGCACAGACTGGATCCTCAGATGGCATACGTAACCGGTGCGGAGATTTTCGACTGTTTTCCTGACAAGTACAGATAAAAAGGTGGAGATTTCCCCGGGCTCATAAACCAGAGATAGAAGCGGGTTTGAAGGCCCCGGGTTTTCTTCCCATTCACTGATTCTCTGAAGGCCAATAAGAACAACAGCTATTGAGTCTTCTTCAGAATAGTTAAACGAGAGATTCATCAGCAGATCGTTGAGATTTGAGCTGTCGGTGGGTGCTGCTGAATCCAGTGTTGTTAAACAGTAGCCGATCTCCAAAAGTGGTGACTTAAGCTGCTTTATAAAATCTTCTGAAAACGTGGAATCTATAATTGAATTAACGGTCGAATCGCAGTGGAAAAAGAGCTGCTTTTTTCCCGGATCACAACCCTCTGCGATGGATTCTGAAAAAAAAGAGGAAACAAGCACCACATAAATCAGGCAGAGGATGTTTTTAGAGTTTAATATATACATTATATGATCTCTGATCACTGAGAAACGCCTGGAAATTAATATACTTACATTTACATTAATTTTCAATCTCTGAGGCCAGCAGCGGCAAGATGCGGATTGCATAACTCCTATTGATCAAACTATTTTTGATTTATCGGGAAATGGAGGAGTTACCCTGCATTTATTAAAGCGTTTTAATAGACCATTATTTCCGTTGGTTTTCCTGCTTTTATTCTGTATCGGCCGTGACAACCCGTGGGATCCGGTGAACAACTGTCCGGAGATACTCAGACGGGAAATTATTAAAAGACAAACCATAGCTATAGATTCCTCTATCGGAAAAATCGTTTCCAGCGATACCATTTCTGCCCGCATAACAGGCGTTCTGGACAGCGTCAGGAAACTCAATGACTCTATTCTGCAAATTAATCATTTAATTGCTGCGAAAATGGATTCTCTGCGGAAGAAAAACATGCAGATCGATTCCATTAATCGCCTGACCGCAGAATGCAGCATAGACACTCAGATTCTGCTTGGTACTCTTCCATTTCTGACTGAGCTTCAGGCGCAATCCTTTGAAGATCACAGGAACCTTCTAAGCATTGAATCTCTGAAAGTGGCGGCCCTGATTTCAGCCGGAAACCAGGAGTGCTCTCCTCAGGGGGTTTACAAGCCGGCAGCCATCGATTCCATTTTCGGTATTGTAAAGCCTTCCTTTGAAAAATGGGATTCAGTGGAAGCCTGCTGGCAGCTCTACAGTCAGCAGATTAAGGACACAAATCTACTCAACATCGACATTTTTAACAGACAGGTCGAGATTGACAACAACTCTATTCGTGCTTACAATGAATCAAGAGCAATGATGGTGGTTTACTGCGGCAAAGAGCTGCAGTCCAATACTGATTCTCTTAAAAAGATCATTCCCTCGCTTGTGCCTGGAGATACGCTCTATTTAGACAGTTTAAATTTCTCTTCTCAGTTTACCTTTCATCAAATAGGTGACAGCCTTGGTCCTCCTATAGTGGTTATAGGATCTCCGTTTATGAACACGGTTGTAAGCCCCGCCGGGTTCTTTTTAACAGAGAGCCACAATATCCGGTTTTACAACCTGGTCTTTGCCGGAGGTTTACACAGTGGGGTGAAGCTGGAATTAAACTGCAGCAGGATACTTTTTGAGAACTGCGTTTTCCGAAACAATAACCTTCATGGGGTTGAGGCCATACAGAGCAGTCTGGAGCTCCGTAACTGTCAGATTTTTCATAACAGCGGTTCCGGCATAAGGGTACAGGGTATGAACACTGTGGAGTACGGGCTGGTAGCGGATAATGTGTTAGTTTCTCATAACCGTGCCTACGGAATCAACTCCATTTCCGCCGGGTTGATGATTTCCAATGCAACAATTTCCGATAATGGTCTTGACGGGATGAGGCTCGAAGTGGCAAGCCTGCCGGCTACAATTGCCAGATCATTGATTACGTTCAACGGGTATTATGGCCTGCGAAGAGATCTCTCGGAACAGGGGCAGGGGTTCTTTACTACTCCAAATACAAATTTCTATGGAAATGTATCCGGTGCCATGTTTGCCGATTCAATTTATCTCAGGCTTAATGAACCCTACCTCAACGAGAACCCCTGGTTCCTTAACAGAGATGAAGACAGGTATCTGATCGGCTCTCAAAGCAATCTTTCCGGCATGGCTGTTGGATATCGATATTGAGGGGATTTCTGAAACGGAGGTATCATGAAAAGAGTTGGACCGCATGTACACACCACTGGCGGGGTTCAGAATGCACCCCTGAATGCGGCGGCTATCGGGGCAACAGCTTTGGGCCTGTTTACAAAGAATCAGCGCAGGTGGGTAGCGAAGCCTCTGGAGAATTCCACAATAGATGCTTTCCGGAAAAACCTCTCAGACTCAGGATATCTCCCAAGTAATGTTCTGGTCCACGCCAGCTACCTCATAAATATCGGACATCCCGACAGCAGTACGAGGACACAGTCCTGTAATGCACTTGTTGATGAGCTGAGCAGGTGCTCCCTGCTGGGATTGCAGCTGCTTAACATACATCCGGGAAGCCATTTGAACCGGTGTACAGTAGATGAGTGCCTTAAAAATATTGCCGATTCCATAAATTATGCTCTTGATAAAACCGATGGTGTCACGGTCGTTTTAGAAAACACATCAGGTCAGGGGTCTAATGTGGGATTTGTTTTTGAACACATAGCAGAAATCATCAGCATGGTGGATGACAAGTCCCGGATTGGCTTCTGCCTTGATACGTGCCACTGCTTTTCTGCCGGATATGACCTGAGGACTTCAGAAGAGTATAAAAAAACAATGGGTCAGCTGGGAGAAATCATAGGTTTCAAATTCCTTCGGGGGGCGCACCTGAATGATTCAAAGGCATCTTTGGGTTCCAGGGTCGACAGACACCACTCAATAGGCAAGGGAGAGCTTGGAATTGAGACGTTCAGGTTTTTAATGAACGACAGGCATTTTGAGGAGATTCCCCTGATACTGGAAACCATAGATGAAACCTTGTGGCCTTCAGAGATCGCCTTGCTTTATGAACTGGCCGCTTCCGGCTCTCAGGCCTGAAAATGCTGGCTATTTCCTTATTTCTTTATAAAAAATAATTGTTTTATTTGTGAATCCATGTTATATTACTGTTGTTAACATTGAAAATGAAGTTTCCCGGAAGCAGAATATGCTCAGTGGCAAAGTGAAATTTAGCGGCGTCAGAAACACACCTCGCGATGTTGCCTTCTCTGTTTACCTCTATTTACATATTATAAGTTTCGATTATCTCAGTAAACCTGTTCCTTTTCACATAAAATCTCTTTTGTCCAATATGCTTTATCAGTGCAGGAGCGGGGACTGATTAACTTTAGATAAACACAAGGATCCTCGTGATCTATTATACGCATCTAAACCTAAAACAAAGGGGTTCTCATGAACAAAGGTGATCTGGTTGCTGCAGTTGCCAAGGATCTGGGCGGGTCAAAAGACGCTGCACAGAAAGCTGTCAATTCCGTTCTGGAAAATATCAAGAAGAACGTGAAAAAAGGCGTTAATATCATCGGGTTTGGATCTTTCGGAGTCTCTGCACGTAAAGCCCGTACCGGCCGTAATCCTAAAACCGGCGAGCCGATCAAAATCAAGGCTTCAAAGAACGTCAAATTCAAAGCAGGTAAAGCTTTCAAGGATATCGTAAAGTAAATTACAGGAGGCCCGGACGATTCCGGGCCTTTTTTTTCCGCAGTTCGCTTTTTGCAATACCTTCTGTTTGTTAACGATCAGTTTTTTCCCACTGCTTCTGCAATAGTCGACCAGACCAAAACTTGTTATGGTGCTTAAACCTAAATTCCGCAGTTGGATGCGGCGTATTAGCGCAACCTGTTGATTGCTAAGCCATTCAGGCGTCTTGGCCTTATCACCTTGTCGATAAAGCCTGCGCCACCTTCATGTCTTATCAATTCA
>JAAYYB010000217.1 GCA_012515615.1 Fibrobacter sp. | reverse complement strand
GTGCCCCCTCTTTCGCTCCAGCCCGTCGAAGACGCCGGTCTTACGCTATCACCCCTTGTTGTCCACCATTTGTAGAGGCAGTCATGGTCATCACATTTGCAAACGCCTTTGCGGCCACACTGGCGAACTGGTGGTAGATTAAAACTTATTGTAGCCTTTAAGAAAAAGACGTTTAGTTATCTGTCTTTTCCGCTGCCGGCAGGCATGTTTTGACTTATTCGAAGCCACAACTGTTGGTATTCCATCGGGTGACAAAGGCGACTGTAAGCTCACCAATAAAGGGCCTCCGGCCAAACCAAAAATCCTGAAAGAATTCAACCTGTGGTCATGCGTGTCTACACTTTATGCCTTGCAGTATAAGAAATATGTCTGTTTCAGTTTTGAAATTATTATAATTTGATTCAGATCCGGAAAAAGAAAACAACAGTAATCAGGATGGCTATTATGGGCAGAAGAGAACTGTTTTCATCTATTGTAGTTTCTTTGTTAATCGTAAATGCATTTTCAATGACTTCAAATCCGATTCTCTCCAGGGGGAAAACAGTCTATTCATCACGTGGCGACATTTCATATCTGACTGATAATAAATTCGGCGGTTCCGCGTTCAGCGTCAGTGATAATTCCTGGCTTGCATTAAACGTGGGCACCGGACCATCAAAGATTCTTTTGAACTGGAACAATCCCGGTTACTCCTGGTCCGATTCGATAGCTTCTGCAACTTCCTGCAAAGGTGGTTTGAGTATTCCTGTTGACTATGATATTCTGAAGTCCTCAAACTCCACAAACGGTTCCGATGGAGACTGGGAAACATCTCTGATAGTCAGAAACAACACCGTAACCGCGAGGGCTCATTCAATCGATTTCAGTGGTTCACAGTGGATTAAGATGTCCATAATTAAAGGCCGTGGCTCTCTGGATGAAATCGAGGTATTTGATTTGTCAAACGGAGGGAATGATGTCTGGTTTTTCCCTGGTACAAGCATCTCGGCAAATTCATTTAAGTCAACCCCACCATCTAAAAGTTTTGCCGATATCATAACCGAATCACACCCCTCGTTCAACCCTGTTGTTATTCGCGGGGGAATTCCCTGCATAAACAGTAAAACTATGGCTGATGAAATTTCAAAGTATCTTGATGTGGCCGGAAATGCCGGGTACTGGGCTATCGAGATGGGAACCAATGACGCCTGGGGTGGAAGCAGTTATAATGTGTCGACTTACAGAACCAATTTGCAATTGATAATCGATTCCTGCAAGGCAAACAATATCCAGCCCATTATCGCTCGTATTATCGGTACCGATTCTTCCAAAGCAGGGTGGCAGGTACATCCCGATTTTCTCAAGGCAATTGACTCTCTTACTGTAAAAAACAACCTGATCCCGGGGCCTGATCTCTATACCTATTTCTCCACGCATACTTCAGAGCTTAGTGACGGGGTTCATCCTACTGCGGCAGGAGGTGCAAGCATATTTCGCCTGTGGGCCGAAAAAATGGACAGCCTTTACGAAGTGGCTGTTTCTATTAAAAAAGCGAAAAGAACGCCTGAGAATGTGCGGTCAGGTGTAATGAATGTGATAGATGTTAAAGGGTACCATGTAATAGATGTTGAATCTGCCGGAACACTTTCCGTTTATTCTCTTAAGGGGGCTCTACTGAGAAAGGCTTACCTGCCTGCAAAAGGATCGTACAGATTAGATAAAAGTAAAGGCGTTTGCATAGCCCGGTTTCTATCTGGTTCAGTGCTGTTAAGACCGTGATACTCTCTTACCCACGCACACGACCTGTTTCCTGTCTCCCGTCCTTCCTTTCATTCTACCTGCGGGAATTGTTGTATTCTTGCTGAAAAGGCTGTATTTTCGATTACGGCGTAAAGAAATCTTTCTCCGGTTAATTCCGATAATATGAAAAAACTGTTTTCGATAATTATATTTTTAAGCTTGAACACAGCCGTTTTCGGTTTTACAATGCCAGCCCGGAGCACAGCCAGGGCCGAAAGTGTGATTCCGTATATCATCGATAGCGATTTTAAAACAGCTATTACTTCTATAGATTCGATGACCCGGATCGATCCAGAAGACCCGTTTCCCTACATCTTGAAGTTGACAGCCCTCGGGATGCGCGATATCGATTTTGACCGTACAATAGACTCCGCAGCTTTTCTTTCCACATATCAGAAAGCGATTGACTGCAGCAACAAGCTTGAAAATACCAGCGGGAAAACCAGTTACAGCAGAATGATGGTTGGATTATGCAGGGTGATGCATGCCTCATTCTATCTGCGGAGCAAGTCATATTTTGCAGCTATGCAGAATGGTTTTGATGCACTCGATATCCTTGATGAAGCCAGACGGATCGACAGCAACAACACTGAGGTGCTCATGTTTCTGGGCATGTATGACTTTGCACGTGCAGAGTTGAAATCAAGACTCTGGTGGGTTTTGTTCTGGTACCCTGGCAATGTAGATGCAGGCATCGAGAAATTGAAAAGGTGCAGCCAGGAATCGACACTGATGCGAACTGCTGCAAAAATTTCACTCTCCGAAATCTACATTAAAGAAAACAAACTGAAAGCCGCAGATTCGCTCCTGGGCGCTCTTGAGAAGCAGCATCCCCAAAGCAGGTTTGTCCAGTGGTCACGGGTCAAATATTTTGAAGCTCAAAAGAATTTTAACAAGGCTGCAAAAATATATGAAATGCTTGCACACTCCTACCAGAAGACTCCTGAGGGACAATACAATTCTTTTGTTACGCGGTATAAGGCGGCAGAGATGTTTCGAAATTCCGGAGAGATTACCTCAGCAAAAAGCGTATGCCAGGACCTGCTGAATGAACCAGACCTCGCTAATTATAAAGAGGTGCTCAAAGACACCCAACGTCTTTGGGAACGCGTACAAAAACAGTGAAAACAGTTTAATCATTAATTGCACAAGGTCACAGGGTGCAAGTATCAGCAGCGCGCACAAATAATACTAATAATAATAATAAAGAATAAAGAGTAAAGAGTTTCTGGAAGAGGGCGTTCCCTCTTTCGCTTCAGCCCGTCGCGGACGCCGGTCTTCCGCTATCACCCCTTGTTGTCCACCATTTATGAAGGCAGGTATGGTCATCACATTTGCAGACGTCTTTGCGGCAGCACTGGCGAACTGGTGGTAGATTAAAATTTATTGTAGCTTTTCGGAATCAAATAAGTAAGGCCGGTTCCTATTCCGAGGCCTGACCGTAGGGGAGAACTCACCACGCTGGTGCTGGGCACCAAAGGTGTACAATTCTATAGCCCGGGGCACCACCCCGGGAAAATGGGACGGATGATACAAAACAGATTGCGATTTTTTGCCTCATCCAACTGCGATTGTTAGGATTATTCAAAGTTCTATTTTTTTGCCAGGAATATCCCGTATTCCCACAACTTTTTCTTCATTGCAAAATATTGATTCCAGAGTGCATCAGTGGTGTATTGTTTTATTCTGATTACCCTGTCGATCAGGTGCAACGGGAGAAAGGGCAATGATGTATAAAGCATGATTCTTGAGGTCTTTTTAACATACTCTGTTACATCACGATAGGCGGACTCTCTGAATCCGGCTTCACGGCTGAAACTGATGAATTTTTCGGGAGTTTCAAGATTGTTCACAATCCACCCATCCATCCATCGTTTCATCAACCAGGCATCTTTTCCCTCGTAGTGATCTCTGCTGGCAAATCCATCACCAATAATTAATCTTCCATTGTCTTTAAGAACTCTGAAGGCTTCTTTTATAAAGTCTATTTTAGGCTCGGCGTAGCAGATACTCTCCAGTCCCCAGACAACAGAAAAGGTATTATCTGGGAATGTCGTGTGCATGTAATCCATCTCTTTAAATTCGACTAAATGGCTGACCCCTGCTTTTTTGGCATTTTTATAGGCAAGATCAACCTGTCTGGGTGTAATCGTTATACCGGTAGACTTGCAGCCGATTGTTTTAGCCAGAAAAATACTCGCCCCGCCAACGCCACAGCCGGCATCAAGGACATGGTCATCACTGGTAATTGCTGCAGTTTTTGCCATGACCTCATTAAAGCGCAGTGATGCCTGCCGCTGGGTTTTAACATCCTTTTCCCAGAAGCCATAGTGCATATTCGGGCCCCAGAGCTTATATGCAAACTCATTCTGGAGATAGTAGTCGATAATATTCTTTTTGGTCCACTTCATAATTGAACTTTCGCAAATCGTGTAAAATTGATGATGGTCAGCTATCTATACTTTGGTTTAAAAATAGTTGAAGGTACAAAGGGAATTGGGCAAAAACTGAGGTGTTTGATATATCAACCTGACTTATGAACCCCGATCAGGGCCAATAGCACTTATTCGGGTGCATAAGTCAGGTATCAAACGGTGATTTCCCAGTTTCCCATCGGGCCGGGATTTGGTCTGCGGGGGCTTGGATAGGGGGGGCTCTCATTGGCGCTGACTTAATATTTACAGTAGTGTTTAAAAGAGTTTTAGTGCTTTTTGGAAGGGGACGACCCCAATACAAGTAATAAGCAAGGATAAAGATTTTTTGGAAGAGGGTGCCCCCTCTTTCGCTCAAGCCCGTCGAAGACGCCGGTCTTGCGCTATCGCCCCATGTTGTCCACCAGTTGTTAAGGCAGGTGTGGTTATCACATTTTCAACCGCCCTTGCGGCCGCAGTAGCGAACTGGTGGTAGATTAAAACGGGTTGTAGCCTGGAAGAATTCAAGCATGTACCGGCGAGTCACAAATCACGTTCCGGTAGAGACGTCCCGCGGACGTCAATCTCAGAACAGAGCTGCAAATCAGGAGTTAAGAGTTACAATATGTTTCGAGAGGCCCTGATAGCTATTGGCAGTTTTGGTAATTTCACCTACATCCCTTTTATCAAAATTCTGTTTTATACGCAAAACTGCCTTTGAAAGCTGATAGAAATGGGCCAAATTCCTGACCTGCCTGAAAGGCTGAATTAACCCGTCGAAGGGCGACGCCCTGGTTTCAAAGGACGGGCTACTTTTATAATTTCAGCAAAAAGAGAAAAAAGTGGTCCGTCCCGGGCTGGATGTGCAATGTTTCAACCTTGTCGGTTTGGCCGTTAGCGTGGTAGATGAGCGTAATCAGCTCTATCGTCTATTTTTTCAGGCTTCCGCCAACTGTATACTTGTATTCTTTGCGAAAAGCTTTTGTGAACTGGAATAAATATGGCAAGCAATAAGTCGTATGTTGCTTTGTATACCGGCAACTCACTGTATTGTGCCATAGATCCACTTTTTCAAAATATCGCGACTCGCTATGCGGGACTAATAAAATAGACAAATGGGAAAAAAGTCAGTCCAAATCCCGCAAAAGACGAACAGAATTCCCAAAACTCTTGTCTTCTCCGTTCCAGCCCAGGCCCTCGTAGTAGGAGTTGAGCTGATAGTCCCGTGCGAAAGACGCAATGTACTCCGTCTCCGTAGCACTCCACCAGACACCGATAGAGCCGATGGACATGAAAAAACCAGCAATTTGACGAGAACCGCCAGGAAGGGCCGAGAAGCCGCTGGCATTATTTTTACTTAAGTCGTTTCCGATCTTACCCACACTATCAGGAAGAGTGTACCAATCCGTCTGGGCCGCCAGCGATTTTGCTATCTTGTTTTCACTCGTCGTGCCATCCCAGTTGTAACCATTGGCTATAAGGTACTCCTCAAGCACTGTCCAGTCAGTATCTGTCGGTACACGCCAGCCTTCAGGTGCAATCTTTTCAGGATTGGTTGGTGACACCACATACCAATTGTACAGCGCTCCCCATTTCTTTATTGTATCCGCATCCGTTGTGTTGTTATGATAACAGTATCCAGGTGTAGTAAGCGCAGCCCATTCTGCATCATCTGTAACATTGGGAATGGGCGTCCCGTCATTGTATTTGGTAGTCCGAAGGTTTTCAACTGTCCATATCTGGTTACCGATCAGAACTGTAGAATACTCATTACCATCTGCATCAGTGATGACATTTGGAATCCATTGAGCAAAAAGCTCTGCGTTATTGGGAATATTCCAGTTGTTTGCAGATTCCATTAAATGAAAATAATACCTGATTCCCTCATGTTCTGCTGTCCAGTAGCCTGCAAAATAATACCCGTTGCGGGTTGGAGGCTCAGCAGCAGGCATTGCTTCACCAAATGTGACTTTCACACTGTCACTTCCTCCCGTACCATTTTGTTTGTTAAATTTTACCGTGTAGTTGTTTGCCTCCCACCTGGCATACAGTGTTGTGTTCTGAGCCTTGTCCCATGTACGAGCACTCGCCATCACGGAAGAAAAATACTGTGTTCCCCCACTGGTGGAATCCCAGTACCCCGTAAAGGTATACCCTTCACGGGCAGGTGCTGTTGCCTCGGGCATCGCGGCACCATATGTGGCAGCAACTTCGTCAGTTCCGCCGTTACCGGACTGCTTGTCAAGCTTTACCGTATAGCTGTTTACTGTCCAGTGGGCATACAGCGTTGTTTTTTCTGCTTTGTCCCACTTCCGCATACTTCCCATATGTGCGGTATAATACCACACACCGTCGATCTTTGCATCAAAGTATCCGGTAAAAGAGTATCCCGTTCGTTTCGGAGCGGTTGCTGATGGCATCGACGAGCCCATGAATGCTCTGACACTATCGCTACCTCCCGTGCCATTCTGTTTGTTAAACAGTACAGTATAACTCTTCCCTGTCCACCGGGCATAGAGCGTTGTGTTCTGTCCCTTATTCCAGTTGTTACTACTTGACATAGAACTAGAGTAGTACTGTGTTCCACCGCTGGTGGAATCCCAGTATCCCGTAAAGGTATACCCTTCACGGGTGGGTGCCGTTGCTACGGGCATCGCTAATCCCATCGTTGCTTTCACACTGTCACTTCCCCCCATACCACTTTGTTTGTTAAATTTTACTGTGTAGTTGTTTGCCTCCCACCTGGCGTACAGAGTCGTGTTCTGAGCCTTGTCCCACGTACGAGCACTTGCCATCACGGAAGAAAAATACTGTGTTCCCCCACTGGTTGAATCCCAGTACCCCGTAAAGGTATACCCTTCACGGGCGGGAGCGGTTGCCGTGGGCATCGCGGCACTATATGTGGCAGCTACTTGGGCAGTTCCGCCGTTACCAGACTGCATGTTAAGCGTTACCGTATAGCTGTTCCCTGTCCAGCGGGCATACAGCGTGGTTTTTTCTGCTTTATCCCAGTTCTGTGTACTTACCATCTCTGCGGTATAATACTGCGCACCGTCGATCTTTGCATCAAAGTATCCGGTAAAAGTGTATCCCGCTCGTTTTGGAGCGGTTGCCGACGGCATTCCCGAACCCATGACCGCACGGACACTGTCGCTTCCTTCCGTGCCATTCTGTTTGTTAAACAGTACAGCATAACTCTTCCCTGTCCAGCGGGCATAGAGTGTTGTGTTCTGTGCCTTATCCCAGTTGTTACTACTTGACATAGAATTAGAGTAGTACTGTGTTCCACCGCTGGTGGAATCCCAGTATCCCGCAAAAGTATACCCTTCACGGGCGGGTTTTGTTGCCGCAGGCATTTCTGCGTCATAGGTGACTTTCACACTGTCAGCACCCCCGCCGCCAAGCCTTTTGTCAAGTTTAACCATATATGTTTTACTTAACCAGTGGGCATAGAGTCTAAAGTTGTGCGCCTTGTTCCACTTTCGCCTACCCTCCATTTTATCGCTGTAGTATTGTGTTCCACCACTGATCGAATCATAATAGCCTTTAAATGAATAACCAGAGCGGGTGGGAGCTGCAGCCTCAGGCATTGATTCATTGTAAATGGCCATCACACTGTCAGTTCCACCATTGCCCGACTGCTTGTCGAGCATGACCTTATAGTGAATCACCTCTACGGTTACCGTACCGACTACGGCGTTTCCATCATCATCAGTTACCCTGAGAGTACAGATGTGGGCCTGAGCCTTTACAGGTGCTACAACGATTAAACTATCCTTTTTTGTTTCTACCCAATCAGCAGAATCGAACTTCCACTCGTATTTCACAACTTTTCCGCCAAAGCTGTCTGATGCAAAAGCCTTAAACCTGATGATCTGATTAGCCCCAACCGTGCCTGGAGCCGCTATACTATCGATTCGCGGCTTTGCGGAGTTTACATCTATCTGTTCTGACACATACCTGCTTCGGCTGATATCTTCAGCGGTAAGCCTGCAATAGCCTTGTCCAATTTTTCTATCCTTAGAATCATACATTCGTACATCAAGAAAAACAGATTTTGCATCTTGTGGAATCTCAATCTTTCCATATAGTTTACTTGAGCTGCGATCTATTCCCAGCGCAAACGAAAGAGTATCCTTACTGTTTTCCATTGTAACAAAAACCACCGCACTGTCGACCTCACTAATACTCAATGATTTGGCAAGTCGTATATTAGGTAAAATTTCCTGAAAAACTGAATTCTGCACAGTCAAGCCAGTATCCTGGCCGCATGAAAAAATCATCAGCAGCACAAATGTATTTAGTAATCGATAACGGTTTTTCATCGTACAGGTATCTCCAGTTGTATTTCCTGCATTGTTTCTTCTGAATCTTTTCGGTTATTAACATTTGCAAACAGCGCGACTCCCCCTCCAACAGCAGCAAGCCCTACCGGTGCCCAGAAATACCACTTGCCTGCCAGTGGTTTCTTCTCCTTAATCAACCCTGCCATCCTGCGGGCAATGTTTCGTATGTGAAAAGACACCAGTTCCTCTTTGCTGCACTTGATATCATCAGACACCTGTCGCTCTATCTTTCCGCTCTTTACATCGATAATCTTCAAATTGATACTGTAAGCTTTTCCAACTTTTCCGATAGATCCGCCAACCATCTTGTGCACCGCAAGCAACTGTCCTACTTCCACAATGCAGGACGCTTCCGAACAGGCACCCGTTTGCTGAAAGCCCTGCTCCCGAAGAATTACATCCATCTGTCCCCGCTCAATTACCGTATACTTTTGAGTGCTGATAAGTTCACCACGCAGACGATCGGATATCGATAAAACCTCCTCGTTGGTAAGTCCACCCCGTGTCACAAGATCCAAAACTGCGATATTTGTAATGCTTGTGGTATCAGAGGGCGCTACGCCGATGGAATCAGCGGAGAAAACAGAGAAAGCCATTGCTACAATAATTAGCTTACAGTAAAAATTCATAACACCTCATGTCCTGTTTGTTTTTTGTTGACATGCCGGTTCTGCAGGGTTACAGGAGATTTGATTTTTGCCGATAGCAGCTGGTCTCCCGCAAAAAAAACAACCGCTCAATTTCTTAACCGTTGCATGTCCTTAACGAACTTTTTGCCTTACACCTGCATTAAAATAATATCCTCAGGTATTATGTATGTATATATCTCTCTCTTCATCAATTTTATCAAATCAGGTTAACGCCTGCAGGGGTACAGGTCGATCTTTAATGAATACCCATAGTTCCAAACTTAAGAATTTAGTCACTGCCGGAGATAATATTTTGTTTACAAACCTAACATGTGTAGCAACAAGCCTGACCTGCCTGCACAAATGGTGGGCAACACAGGGTGATAGCGGAAGGCCCTTCGACAAGGGTGAGCGGCAGCATTATCATGTAACCGGGATCAGGTGGGTATTAAGTGTCTTGTCTTAAAGGCTATAATGATTTTAATCTACCACCAGTTCGCTACTGCGGCCGCAAAGAGGTTTGAAAATGTGATAACCATACCTGCCTTTAAACTGGTGGACAACAAGGGGTGATAGCGCAAGACCGGCGTCTTCGACGTGCTGGAGCGCAAGAGGGGGCACCCTCTTCCAGAAAAATCTTAGTAAACTCCCTATCTTCTCTACCCGGAGTGACACCTTTTAATTGTTTGTGTTAAGTGGAAGAGTGATCCTTTCCGCTGTTTCAGCTCCTGATGGAGAGTAGGTTTCTAAACTGATTCGAACCCTGCGCAGTTCCGGAGGCTCATAAGCAAACTGCTTTTCCTCTCTCATCCTCTGCTCCAGATCGCTATAGGAGATATCCTGTACCACACTGTTTTTGTCCAGAGCAAGTGAAGCGGCAATTCCTGCTGACTGTCCAAGAATCATGAAAACCGGTTCCATGCGGATAGCCCCATAGGCTATATGGGAAGTAGAGAGACAGACTGGAACCAGAAGGTTGCAGCATTCACTGCGCCTTGGGGTGATAGCCCGGTAGGGGATTGGAAATGGAGAGAGCGGTGACAACTCCACATCACCCTCATTAATTGCTCTGCCGGAATGAACAACCCGTTTGCAGTTATGGGAATCCATCCTGTAAGAACCCATTCCTATGGAATCTTCCGGAGTTGTTTTCCCTGTAGCATCGAATTCGGTAAGCACATAATCGGAGATCATCCTGCGTGCTTCCCTGATATAAATTTGAGGCGGCCAGTTGCCTGTTGCGGAAAATTCATCGGATGCCAGCCCCCACTGCCTTGTCATCTGACGAACCGGTTCCGGAAGGCGCGGGTCGGTGGCACAGAAATAAAAAAGACCCATCTGGTAGTTGACATGCTCCTGATAGATCTCTTCCCTGGTTCTGTAATCACTCTCAGGCCAGTTGTAATTTCCACCGATAAAGTCACTGTTAATAGCACCCCAGTTATTATGGTCGGCCTTTTCTCCCGGTATTTTACGTGTAAGACCAAAGAGATCGAAAACTCCCGAATAGATATATCGATAAAGAAGCTCGTAAGTTTCCGGATCATAATTGGAAGGTTTACTGAAGGGAACACTCTTTTTGGGGTCGCTGCTGAGGCACAGACGGAAATTATAGGCCTGAATCAGAGTATCCTGCTGACCCTGCGAGCCGATTTCGATTTCGCAGATTCCGGGAAGAAGCCCGCTGAACTGATCACCGGGTTTTCGATACGGATCAACGAACATCTTAAAGTTATGCTTAGCCCCGTATTGAATGCCATTAAAGAGCTCATTGTATGCCTGATTGCCCTCTCTGCCGTAAGTGTAGCTTACTTTAGCGTTTGCCATCAGGTCGCCTTCATAAGAGGCATCGATATACACCCCGGCCTTGAATATCAGCCCTTTTTCAGTCTGCAGAGAAATTATCCGGTTTCCATCCTTTTCCACTCCCTGAAGTCTGCATTCGGTGTAAATGGAGATGTTTTTATCGCTCAGCCAGTCTGAAAACACTTTGGCTGCAGCATGCGGTTCAAAAAACCACTGTTCCTTTTTGGAACCGTAAAAAGCCCCGATCTCACGGTAGAATCTTCGTGCTAAACCGCCAAGTACATGCTGGTTGCCCACATCTGTAGCACTCAGCCCCGAAGTGGTCATTCCCCCGATATGTCTGTTGAAAGCAAGCAGTGCTACCTTTTTATTATTACGGGCAGCCTGCACCGCAGAGGTGATCCCTGCCGGTGTAGCGCCGTAGATACAGATATCGCACTCTTTTATCTCCTGTGATGGCAATGACGGAACATCGTAATAGTAATGGGCGCTATTAGTCATAGAGTGATCCCCCCTGCGGCTTTTACGGTTATCTCTCCTGGTAATTAATCATCCACTGGATACCAAACTTATCTGTAAACGATGCAAAGAGATCTCCCCAGAACATCTTCCCCAGCGGCATCTCAATTTTTCCCCCTTCTGAAAGCTTTTCGAAAAGCCGCTGCGCTTCCTCTTTACTTGCAGGATG
>JAAYYB010000025.1 GCA_012515615.1 Fibrobacter sp. | reverse complement strand
TGTCTTAAGGGTATTATCGGGAAAGATTTTCTGACCACAGATGCTTTTTGATGTAACCTGGTAGAAAGCGAAAGGAACGACCATCCTGGGTTGGGTGCACATGATTGATCCTTTGTTGATTGTGGTAAAGAGGAGACTGGATGGAAAGGACCTGCAAAAACCGTGACAAAAACCGAAACGGGATAGAAACCTGGAAAATCCCCTGTTTTTCACCCTCAGAGGTGAATTAGGGAGTCTGAGGGGTTGAGGCACTATGTTACCTCAGAGATGATTTTGGGAATTTTGCATTGTCACTTTTTCATCCCAGAGATGAAAAAGTGACCTTGGGCCTTGCACTAAGTCATCTCTGGAGTGAACCAGTCTCCAATTTTGACCCTACTCTTTGTAAACGACTGCAAATAACCCACAAAGAAAAAATAAGGAAATCCTGGTAACTATGTACTCTGCCATATCGTGAAGAACTCTGCCTTTTTCACCAAGAAAGACTATATCTGCCCAGGCACGATCAGTCAACTCCCTGGCATACCGCTTAGATTCTGCGATACCGCATACGGCCGGATATGTGGCTTTTCCTCTCTCGCGGTCGCTTCCCGCATCCTTCCCCAGCGTTTCAGTAGTACTCTCCTCATCCAGTATATCGTCGACCACCTGAAAAGCCAGCCCCACATGATGTCCATAGAATGTCAGTTTCTGCAGGACTTCGGAAGGCGCATCAGCCAGCATGGCGCCGATTCTTATAGAAGAACATATCAGGGCGGCAGTTTTGTTGTGATGAATATATTCAACAGTCTCCCGGCTGACCTGCTTTCCTTCTGATTCAATATCTACTACCTGTCCGCCAAGCATACCGCTTGTTCCGAGTGCTTTTGCGATTTCACTAATAATATCAACCCTTCCAATAGATGCGAGGATTTCAAACGCCGCTATGCAAAGAGCGTCTCCCCCCAGAACCGCAAGTGCTTCTGTAAAGGCCTTATGTGCAGTTGGTTTTCCCCTGCGGAAATCATCATCGTCCATGCATGGAAGGTCATCATGGATCAGAGAGAAGGTGTGAA
The DNA here is from genome assembly GCA_012515615.1 of Fibrobacter sp. GTDB lineage: Bacteria > Fibrobacterota > Chitinivibrionia > Chitinivibrionales > Chitinispirillaceae > JAAYIG01. Next base: position 6,922 of record JAAYYB010000025.1, on the reverse strand, counting down.
ACATCTCCAGTGCAGCGGATGCAGCAAGGACGTTCTTATCACCAAACTGTCCACCGCAAGCCTCATGACTCGCCATCAGAAGACATGGCCTGATCCGCTTGCCGCCGGCAAATGTGCTGTACCTCATGAGTTTATGAATAGAATTTGGATACGATGTCTCGGCAGGAAGCAGCTTTTCCAGTGTCGCATCCGTTACCTCAGAAGCTCTTTTAATGTACTGCATCAGTTCACTCATCTGAATCTTCTCCGCTTAAAAACGAATCTAATGTCAGCCCCAAAACCTTTTCCAGAAATTCGCCGTTTTCTCCCTTGAAAAGCTCACTCAGGCGCCCCCTGGCATTCTTCAACTGTGAGTCACAGTTCCGGATCATCCCGACGCCTTTCTCGAAAAACCGCAGCGCTTCTTCCAGAGTAAGATTGTCTTTTTCAAGCTCTTCAATTATCTTTTCCAGCTCATCGAGAGATTGCTCAAAGGTCAGTCTGGAAACAGAATCTTTTCCTGCAGAAATCGCTTTAGGTGCTTTATTACCAGTTTTGCTTTCTTTCATGTTTTCTTTTTCCGCTATGATAATCTAATTTACCTGTTTTTAAATGTCAAAATGCGATGGTGGTCTCCGGTCCGTTGTCTATAGAATCAATAATCGCTCCGGCACTGCCTTTGAAAAACTTCAATTTAACTTTGGCTCCGGGCACAACCTGTTCTGAACTGCGCACCGAAGCTCCGTCTCTGGTACTCACAATACTGTAGCCCCTTGCCAGAACTGAAAGCGGATTGATCGCTCCAAGCCTCGCACAAGCTGCCGACATACGCGCATATTTCTTCTGAAGAGTTACTTCCATCTCCCTGAAGCATCGGCCCTCTAAATCATCTTTAGTCTGAACGGCATCAGAAAACATCCTCAGCGGCCTGCGCAATGCCCTGTTTTCTGCCGTAGAAACAAATCTTTCATTAACATCTGAAAAATACCTGCGCGCAGCGACAGTAAATCTCTCGGTACAGTTCTGAAAATACCTCTGGTTCTCTCGGCTGTCTGAAACCGCTATCTCTGCGGCTGCAGACGGGGTAGCGGCACGAACATCTGCTACAAAATCAGCAATAGTAAAATCTATTTCATGGCCGACAGCAGATATCACAGGAATTCCCGAATCAAAAATTGCCCTGGCCACAATTTCCTCATTGAAGGCCCACAGGTCCTCAATTGACCCCCCGCCTCTTCCGGCTATTATACAATCCACATCTCCATACTCATTCAGGAATTTAATTGCAGCCGCAATCTCTCCGGCGGCTTTGTCACCCTGCACCTGTACATCAACAAGAACAATATCTGTCTGCGGGGCCCTCGATGCAACTACACGGATGATATCCCTCAGGGCAGCACCTCTCTTGGATGTCACCACGCCGAGCCTGCGGACAGATTGAGGAAGAGGTTTTTTGTGAAGAGGATCAAACAATCCCTCTCTCTCAAGTGAAGCTTTAAGGCGCTCAAAGGCGGCATACAGAGCCCCGCTCCCAAGCGGCTGCATCCTGTGAACATCAAGCTGATAATAACCGCCCCGCTGGTAAACCCGGATAGATGCGATGGCACTCACCGCAATCCCGTCACAGGGCTCAAACTTCAGCTGTGAAACGTTGCTGCGCCATATCACAGACGGTATCTGACTCTGCTGATCTTTTAGTCTGAAGTAAATGTGACCGCTTGATGAGGGCTTCCAGTTCGAGATCTCTCCTTCCACCCATACAAGCGAGTTTCCGGACTCAAGAAGAATCGCGATACCCTCATTGATTTCACTGATTGAATAAGGCTGGTCTGATTCCTGGGGGGAAAGAAATACAAAATCTTCACTCATGAAAGGTTACCCGCTCGTAGATCCGTTCGATGGAAAGGGCCTTGCCGGTGGTATCTTCCACTTCGATAATGACCCCGTTAAGCATCGGACCACCTTCCGCAGGTTCAAACCTTACCGGTGTCTGCATCAGAAATCGACGAATCACCTGTTTTCTCTGCATGCCTATAATAGAATCCTCCGGTCCTGTCATACCGGCATCGCTTATGTACGCGGTACCGCCCTTAAGAACTTTTTCATCACTGGTCTGCACATGGGTGTGAGTTCCCAGAACTGCACTTACTGTGCCGTCAACATAATTTGCGAACGCAAGTTTTTCGCTTGTAGCTTCAGCATGAAAATCAACCACTATAATCGGTGTTGACTTTCGCATCTCTTCTATTGCGGCTTTGCCTGTTCGGAAAGGGCAGTCCAGGGCCTCATGCATGAATGTTCTTCCCTGAAGATTGATCACACCGATCGATCTTCCATCCGGAATGGTGATTACGGTGGCTCCCCTGCCTATATTACCGGGCGGGAAATTCAGTGGCCTTAGAACGCGTTCATTCTCCATAAATTCAATATCACTGTCGGGTATGGAAAAAGAGTGGTTACCGCCGGTTATTATATCCAGACCGTACTTGCGCAGCTTTTTAAAAAGATTACTGGTCAGCCCGCGGCCGCCTGCCGCATTTTCACCATTCCCGATGCAGACATCAATCTTTTTTCCTTCGATTATTGTCCGCAGGCACTCTGCAAGCACCCGTCTTCCGGTATTGCCGAATATGTCACCTATAAAAAGTATTCTCATGATTATAATCTAAACGGCTGTATTGTATTTATAAGGAAAATTTTTAATCAGCAGGAATCGCATTCTTAAATAAAAATAAACCGGAGGCTTACAGCCTCCGGTCCCAGTAAATCAATTCCAGATGAAACACAGATCTTACTTGGCGTACTCAGTATATCTGCTCTCTCTGATTATTGTCACCTTTATCTGTCCCGGATACTCCATCTCATCCTGAATCTTCACTGCGATCTGTCCTGCAAGCTCCTCAGCCTGAGCATCATTGATCTGCTCAGGTTCAACTATGCAGCGAATCTCACGTCCGGCCTGGATAACGTAGGTCTTGGAGACGCCTCTGAATGAATCTGCAATCTCCTCAAGTTTTGTGAGGCGATTGATATAATTGGTAAGAGTCTCACGGCGTACCCCCGGCCTGGTGCTGGAGATCGTGTCTGCAGCCTGTATGAGAATCGGATAAACAGAAATTGGCGGCACGTCTTCATGGTGAGCTGCGATGGCGTTGCTGATGATATCATTTTCGCCGTTTTTAGATGCCAGTTCGGCACCCAGCTCTGAGTGTGTTCCTTCTGTTTCTCTGTCAATAGATTTTCCGATATCATGAAGCAATCCGGCACGGATTGCAATCTTGGGATCAAGACCAAGCTCAGAAGCCATCAGACCGGCAAGAATAGCAACCTCTTTACTATGCTGAAGGACATTCTGACCATAGGAAGTGCGGTATTTGAGCCTTCCAAGCATCTCTACCATCTTCGGTTTCAACGCATGGACATCCAGCTCGAAAATTACCTCTTCAGCCGCATCTTTCATTATCTTTTCGAGCTCTTTCTCGCTCTTCTTGATAAGCTCCTCGATACGGCCGGGGTGTATTCTTCCATCCTGAATCAATTTTTCAAGCGCAAGGCGGGCGACTTCACGTCTTATCGGATCAAAACCCGACAGAATCACTGCTTCCGGTGTATCGTCAACGATAACATCGATTCCTGTAGCCTCTTCAAACGACCTGATGTTGCGTCCCTCTCTACCGATGATTCGTCCCTTCATCTCATCGTTTGGAAGATGTACGACCGAAACAGTCGATTCCACAGTTGTATCAGCGGCACAGCGCTGAATAGCCTGAAGAATAATCTCCTTTGATTCCCGCTCAGCTTCAGATTTTGCCTGATCCTTAATCTCTTTAATCATCTGTGCACATTCATAGCGCACCTGACTTTCCAGATTTTCAAGCAGCATCTTTTTTGCATCTGCCTGAGTCATATGAGAGATCTTTTCAAGCTTCTCATTTTCCTGCCCGATAAGACGAGTGAGCTCGTTATCTTTAGTGCGCAGGGTCTTTTCTTTTGAATTCAGGAAACTCTCTCTGGCAGCAAACTCTGTTTCTCTTTTCCCTATTGTTTCATCACGACGCGCCAGATCCAGATCCATCTCTTTTATTCTCTGCTGATCCTGCCTGATTGCGTCCCTTGTTTTTGCAGCCTCTTTTTCGAACTCTGATTTCGCTCTGAACCATTCGTCTTTGGCTTCCAGAATCGCTGTCTTCTTCTGCAGTTCAGCATCTTTCTGAGCTTCCTTTATGATCCGCTCAGCATCTTTCTGAACCTCCTGCTGCCTTTTTTCTTTGTACTTTTTGTCGGTAATTATTTGCCAGAAAAAACCGGCAGCAAAACCTGTTGTTACACACACTATCCCTATTATGATTAAAATGAGTGGTGTACTCATCAAAACCTCCTGTAAGTTGCTGAATGTATATAAACGGAACGGAATCTAATCCATTCCAGTGTCTCTCGTTTTACAGATTGCGGCACTGTTTTGTATAAAGGGTACGGGTGGCTGATAAGTCTCAGCATGCAGGTCTATTGAGGAGATCGGACGCGGGCGCCTATTCTAACAACCGAGTACACCGTCAACTTTTTTGCTCAACGATGCTAATTTTTCCTGAAGTTCTTCTAATTTCCTGGCACCTTCTTCATATTTGGCTTTATATTCGAAATACTCCCCGGCAATGTTCAAAGCTGACATCACTGCGATTTTCATATGATCCCTTGATGCCGTATTTTCATGAATCTCAGCCATTTTTGAATTGACGTACCGAGCGATCTGCCTGGTTGTTTCAATGTCGACATCAGCTTTGATTGAATACTCAACACCAAAGATAACGACACGAACGCTCTCCATAGACGTGCTCATAAACCCCCCGAACCACTACAAAACTACACTACTGCTGAACCGCCGTATCCAGCCTGGAAAGAAGGCCTTGAATCCTCTCCGCGGCCATATTCATCTTATCCTGATTACTCTGAGAATCTGCCCTCAGAGCCTCTAATTCTTTCTTTAATCGGGTATTTTCCGACTCAATCTCCTGTGCCATACTGCCACTCTCTTCTACTTCCTGTTTCAGTCTGGCATTCTCCTGACGCACACTATCCAGGGTAGTGATCAGCGCACTGACTTTATTTTCCAACTCGTTAAGAAATTCAACAGACAAGATAAAACTCCTTCCATTAGTTCTATACTGAAAAAACCTGATGGTTTTGTTAAAGAGATACTTTAAACTGCAGACTTACAACACTACTAAAAACAGCCATTTATGTGTCACTGATCTGTTTTTTAATATACATTTTGAGTATAATAAAAGCCGACAGTTATTTACATTGCAGTAAATCCTACAATACTCAACCCGAAAAGTCAACTATTATTATGTACGCAGATTCGCCCCGAATTTAGCCTCAATCGCCGAAACAATCGCTGTACAGACCCCTTCCGCTTCCTTCTCAGTAAGGGTCCTCTCTGGTGAACGGAGTTTGACACCAAACGTAATACTCTTACGCCCGGCTCCCAGTTTTTCACCTCTGAAGATATCAAACGGGACAACTTCTTCCACCAGTGGCGATATCCGGTTAATCTCTTCTGTAATGGCCAGTGCGCTTATCTGCTCCGGCATTACAAAGCTGAAGTCCCGTTCCAATGCAGGAAACTTTGGCAACGGACTGTATGCAGGCTGTGAAAGAGAGGTATGCATCAGTGCAGTAATGTCCAATTCGGCATAATAAACAGTCGACTTTATATCAAAATACTCACAGACCCTCTTCGAAATCCGCCCGGCGGTGCCATTCATGAGCTCTCCATCCAGACTGGCTGTCTCACCTTCATAGACTGAGCTCTCAGGGGCAGTTGAAGAAAATTTTAATGAGTTAATTCCTAAGTGAGCAGTAAAGGCTTCCAGCACTCCCTTTAAAACAAAAAAGTTATTTTTTAATGCTGGAGTATTCCATGTGGTGCCCCAATAGTTTCCCTCGATTGCGATCCCCAGAATATCGTGTTCAACTATTTCACCACCTTCTTTTATCTCAAAGCTCTTCCCTATTTCAAAAAAATGGTTATTCTGATTTTTACGGTTCAGATTGTAGGCGATTACTTCCAGCATGCTCCCTGAGAGGGTAGTCCTCATCAGAGCCATGTCCGGATTCAGGGGATTGAGGATTTTCACCGGCAGCTTATCCGGTGTCAGCAGATCTCTCTTTGCTGCTGAACACATGCTGTTGGTCAGGATTTCATTAAAACCAAAGTGGCTGAGTGCTGATCTGATCTTATCGGTGATTCTCTCAACAGAGGGAAGTTTGTTGTAAAGTGAAACCGATGCATTAGTGGCAACAGGAATGTTATCGTACCCATACATCCGGCCAACCTCTTCAATAAGATCTTCCTCCAGGGCAATATCATGCCTGTAAAGAGGTACCCTGCAGTGAATGGAATCATCAGATTCTTTCCTGCACTCCATTCCCAGAGAGTCAAGGAATGTGTATACCTGCTGATCTGTAAATTTAATACCGAGAACCTTCGATGCCCGCGATGGCCTGATCCTGACCTCTCTTGGTACAAGCTTCCGCTTCCCCGGGTTCTCATCGATACGCCCTGACACCACCTCTCCACCGGCCATTTTCCGGACCAGTTCAGCAGCGGTATCAAGAGCATCTGTTAAACCCTGTGCAGGATCCACCCCACGCTCGAACCTGTAAGATGAATCGGTCGAGAGCCCCAGGCGCTTTGATGTTTTGCGCACTGTGACCGGATCAAAATAAGCACACTCCAGAAAAACGTCTGTGGTGTTTTCCTTGATTTCAGAACCGGCACCGCCCATCACACCTGCAAGTGCAACAGGCCTGCTGCCATCCCATATTAAAAGGTCATCAGCAATCAGTTTCCGCTCAATACCCTCAAGGGTTTTGAATGTCTGTTCTTTTCCGGCTCTCTTTACCCTGATCTTTTTGTCAGTGACGCTTGAGTAATCAAAAG
>JAAYYB010000216.1 GCA_012515615.1 Fibrobacter sp. | reverse complement strand
CAAAATATTATTTCGAAAGAGACTTTGATTTCAGATAAATACGGTGGGGTTCGCTTATAAGGCTACCACGCCAAAGGTCATTTTTATTATCTGTCGATTCCGCCCCCGAAAACACACCGGGAAAGCATCAGGATGTTTGACAATAAACGTAAACAGTTAGTTCTGATAACAAAAACGCCCGTTAAGATAACGGGCGTTTTTCAATGCAGAAATCTATGTAGTATGCTCAGTAGGCAGTGCCGTCTACAAGCACTCCTTTTTCAAATTTTGCTTCTGACAGTTTCCGGCCTTTCTCGTTGTACATCCTTCTCATTCCCTCATAGGCACCATCTTTATAGTTTCCTTCTTCTTCTTTGTTACCGTTTTTGAAGTATGTTGTATAAGGGCCGTTTAAAACATTCTTTTCCCAGGTCTGCTGCATTTTCAGTTTGCCGTTTTCATACCAGATCTGCTCTATTCCGGAGGCATCACCGTCAAGATGGTTCTTAAGGTGCTTTTTCCCACCGTTGGGGAAATAGGTAATATCCGGACCATCCTTTTTACCATCTTTGTATGAGACTTCCGAAGCTATTTTCCCGTCCTCGTAGTATGAAACAGCTTTGCCCTGAGCCAGGTCCTGAACATATGTGGCTTCGCTTTTGAGCTGTCCGTTTTCAAACCATGATTTGTCGGTACCATCCTTTTTTCCCGCCTTGAACCATGTTTCGCTGTATTTGCTGCCGTTTTTATAATAGATGGTTTTTGCGCTGTCAGGCTGACCAAGTTTGTAATACTGATCTGACTGCAGTTTACCATCTTCAAAAAAGAATGCTGATCTGAAGACATTTTTACCTTGATAGTAGGTTACTTTTTTTTTGGAACCGTCAGGGTGGGTTTGTTCTACAACTTCTTTTATCTGGTCGCTTGCCCCGCAGCCGATAAGGGAGGCAGCTGCGAAAACAGCAAAGATGGTTTTTTTTCGCATTGAGAACTCCTTTTATAGTGAATTGGTTCGTAATAATGAATATGTGTTATGAAATGACTTCAGTCAAACGGATACAAAGAGGTTGCGCAGATTATTTTAACGTTCTGTAAGAGCTCGAATTCAAACACGGATGGAGACAGGATGCGATTTCGTCCCTGCATAGATCTTTACGGTGGGAAAGTTAAGCAGATTGTAGGCAGCACACTCAGCGACAATGGTGCTGAAGTTGTCACTAATTTTGAAACGGATCTCTCCTCTTCCTATTATGCGGAAATCTATAAATCAGAGAACCTTCCCGGGGGACACGTTATTATGCTTGGTCCCGGTAATGAAAACTGTGCGCTTGAGGCCCTCAGTGCGTATCCCGGAGGGTTTCAGGTTGGGGGAGGAATAAATCCGCATAATGCATTCCGCTTTCTTGATGCAGGGGCATCACATGTGATTGTAACATCGTATGTTTTTAATAACGGGGAATTGCATTGGGATAAACTTTCCGAGATCTCAAAAACAATCGGCAAGAGCAGGCTTGTGCTTGATCTGAGCTGCAAATGGAAAGATGGCTCATACTTTGTGGTTTCAGATCGATGGCAGAAATTTACAAACATCACACTCTGTTCTGAAACGTTCAGTAGCCTTGCACAATATTGTGATGAGTTTCTGGTGCATGCTGCCGATGTAGAGGGGAAAAAGGCCGGTATCGATCATAAGCTTGTAGAGCTTCTCTCTGATGAATCTCCAATAAGTGCTACCTATGCCGGCGGTATAAGCTCAATGGATGATGTCAGACAGGTGGAAAAATCAGGGGGCGGCAAAGTAGACTTCACAATAGGAAGTGCGCTGGATCTCTTTGGAGGAAACCTGCCGCTCAGAGACATAATCCAATGGTGTAAAGAGCACGCCTGATTATGAGGGACAGTATAACTAAATCGATCCTGTGCATTTTTCTGCTGATATCTCTTTCCTGCGTGAGTGGAACCGTTCAGGAGAAGAGGACTTTTTTCAGGATGGATACTGTAACTGAAGTCACTCTGGTTCTCAAGAGAGGTACAGATCTCGATTTCGTTTGGCTATCCCTGGATTCACTTTTTAAAGACTGGGAAGATCGGTTTTCTGTTACCGGGGAACGCTCAGAAGTCCGCAGAGTGAATGAGCGAAAGTCCGATACCGTAGCTGTGGGAAAGCAGCTTGCAGATATTTTGCGGACCGGTCTGAATTATGGTGATACCCTTGATGGCAGTTTTGATATAACAGTTCTTCCGCTGAAAGAGCTCTGGGGATTTTCCGAAGATGCGCCCCCGGATCCATCCCTTCCCTCTTCCTCACAGATTGATTCGGTGCTGCGTTATATTGACTACCGTAAAGTAAAAATGAATGGTGATACCGTGATCTTTTCTGCTCCGGAAATAAGGATTGATGTAGGGGGGATTGCCAAGGGTTTTGTCCTCAGGGAGGCCGGGAAAATGCTTGATCAGAATGGCCCTGTCGGTTATCTGATAGCTGCCGGGGGCGATATTCTGGCAAAAGGGACAAAACGGGGTGGAGATCCCTGGGTGGTCGGTATCCGTGATCCAAGAGATAGAGAAGGTGTGATCGGCGCGCTTGAGATTGACAGCGGAGCAGTCGTTACGAGTGGAGATTATGAGCGGTTCAGGATTGTGAACGGAAAGCGGTACCATCACATTTTTGACCCCCGAACAGGATTCTGCTGCAGCAGAAACAGGAGTGTGACAGTAAAGGGAAGTGATCCAGTCGAGGTTGACATTTTCAGTACGGGCCTGTTCTGCAAAGACGCGGAGGAGATTATTGGTTTTTTAGATGCCCGCCCGGGGCTTGAAGGCGCGGTTGTGGATTCTACAGGAAAAGTCTTTGTAAGCAGCGGATGGAAAGAGAAGCTGAAATTGTGAAATCGGCATTCATATATTCCGGGTAGAGACGTCCGGCTGGACGTCTCTACCCGGACGGACGTCTCTACCGGTTTTTCAGGAAATTGAAAATTTCAATCAACACAGGCAGTTTCTTCTTGAAATCCGACAGATACAGGCTGTTTGGACCATCGCACAATGCTTTTTGCGGGTCAGGATGGACTTCAAAGAAGAGCCCGTCAACACCTGTGGCAATAGCGGCTTTGGCGAGCGGGAAAACCAGATCGCGGTTTCCCAGTGAGCATCCTTTCCCGGCTCCAGGCATCTGGACACTGTGGGTAGCATCAAAAACCACCGGTACATTCAGCGATTTGAGAACGGCAATGCCGGCATAATCCACGACCAGACGGTTATATCCGAAAAAAGTGCCACGTTCGGTGATCCAGGTATTTCTACCTGCTTTGTCCAGTGCATAACGCATCTCATCAGGCGACATGAACTGTCCCTTTTTGATATTTACAGTTTTCCCTGACAAGCCGGCTTCGCTCAGGAGGTCTGTCTGTCTGCAGAGAAATGCCGGAATCTGGAGCACATCCACAACTTGTGACGCTTCTTCAACCTGAGAGGGCTCATGAATATCTGTCAGCACGGGAAGGCCGGTTTTCTGTTTTACAAGTTCAAGGATTTTGAGTCCCTCCTGGCGGCCCGGTCCACGGAAAGAGTCTATAGATGTGCGGTTGGCCTTGTCGTAAGAGGCTTTAAAGATGATATCAACTTCGTGTTTTTGAGAAAGGGCTGCAAGGTTTGAAGCGACCTTGAGGCAGAGTTCTTTACTTTCAATTACGCAGGGGCCGGCTATGAAAAAGATGCTCCGGCGGTTTTTTTTCTGGAATTTAAAAACGGAATCAGCTTTTTTCATAATTTCCTTTCAGGCAGTTTCCGAGTTTTTAATTGACTCTGATCAAGGTTCAACTTATATTATCCGGCTGTGTTCATGGATAAAAAATAGCATTTCTCCAGACAGATTACAGCGTTTTTCCAAAAACAATTAATAAACGGAGGACTCCTTATGGCCATTAAAGTCGGGATTAACGGATTCGGAAGGATTGGCAGAATGGTTTTTCAGGCTATCTGCGATCAGGGACTTCTGGGCAAAGAGATCGATGTCGTTGCTGTTGTTGATGTTGCCACAGATGCAGACTACTTTGCATATCAGATGAAGTATGATTCTGTTCATGGACATTTCAAGCACACTGTTGCTACTGAGAAGAGTGATCCCTCAAAAGAGGAAGAAGATATTCTCATTGTAAATGGCCACAAGATCAAATGCGTTATGGCCACCAGAAACCCGTCCGAACTTCCCTGGAAAGCCCTGGGAGTTGATTATGTTATCGAGTCAACCGGTCTGTTCACAGATGCTGAAAAAGCCAAAGGTCACCTTGAAGCCGGCGCGAAGAAAGTAATTATCTCTGCTCCAGGTAAAGGCGGCGTAAAGACAATCGTTATGGGTGTAAACCAGAACGAGTACGATCCTGCTGCTCATAACATCGTTTCCAATGCATCATGCACCACAAACTGTCTGGCTCCTGTGGTTCATGTTCTGCTCAAAGAAGGTTTCGGGATCGAGACCGGTCTTATGACTACAATTCATGCTTACACAGCAACACAGAAAACCGTTGATGGTCCGTCAAAGAAAGACTGGAGAGGCGGCCGTGCTGCAGCTCAGAACATCATCCCGTCAACAACCGGTGCCGCAAAAGCAGTTGGTGAAGTTCTTCCTGCAACTAAAGGCAAGCTGACCGGTATGGCTTTCCGCGTTCCTACACCGGATGTCTCTGTTGTGGACCTCACTTTCCGCACAACAAAAGACACTTCAATCGAAGAGATCGATGCAAAGCTCAAAGAAGCCTCAAAAACATATCTCAAGGACATTCTGGGCTATACAGATGAAGAACTGGTGTCAACCGATTTTATCCATGACAAACGTTCATCAATCTACGACTCTCTTGCCACTCTCCAGAACAACCTCAAAGGTGAAAAACGTTTCTTCAAGGTTGTTTCCTGGTACGATAACGAGTGGGGCTATTCAAACAGAGTTGTTGACCTCGTTCGTTTTATGGCTTCAAAGTAAGTTATACCGAATTACCGGTATTTATAGAAGAGGGGCAGAGTTATCTGCCCCTTTTTTTTTCTCCCTCTGTTTTCCCGTTTCTTCTCCTTTTATTCATTGTAATTCCCAAACATTTGATACTACTGGAACCAGCTGAGGACACGGCAGGGGTGAGGAGTGTGTCAAATAAAAAAATGTGCAGATTACGATAGCCAGGAATAAAAAAGGAGCCTCAAGGCTCCCTTTCAAAGTTCGAACTTCTTACAGGTCAAACTTACCTCACCAGATTTGTCCAGCTGCTTGTCATAAGCTTTTCGCCATCAAAGTACCTGATCAGGTAGAGCCCGGGGGTAAACTTGCTATTGACTGGAACAACATGCTTTCCTTTGCTCAGAGTCCTGATAATCGGTGTCATATTGCTTCTCATGCGGCCCTGGGCATCAAATACCTTGAACCATGCCTTCTGGGGATCTACAACTGAAAGCTGCAGTAATAATGATTGACCCCTGGAGCAGAATCCGGGAAGAGTCCGGCCGTATCTCTGTGCCCCTTTGTGAATAACAGGATCTGGATCAAGCATCTTAATGCTTACATTATCGAAATAGACATCGTGATTGGATTGCCCGCAGTTAAAGGTGATTCGTGCGGACGGGTCGCTTGCTTCTTTCATCTTGAATGTAAATGAAAATGTCTGCATTTCGGTTGTAAGGCTGACTTTTCTGTTGTAAACACCATCCATGTATGTTGAATAATCCCCGCCCGATCTGGCTACATCGGCCAGGATCGTTCTGTTGCTGTCTGCACGGGCGGAGAATGTGAAAACGTATGTCGCATCCTCAAGAAGCAGTATTCCGTTCTGGACAATCTGAATATGAAAGTCTGATGTTCCTCCGCTTGTGATTTCGGCATGATACTCACCGCCGGCAATTGATCCGGTACCTGCACCAGTTCCCATCCTGCCGAAATTCCACCCGCCGAAAGTTGAGAAACTTCCGTTGGTGACAAGTTCTGATGCTCTTCCGAATTTTGCGGAAACTTTCATGTCCCGATTGATAATAAATGAAATGGTATCTTTCATTGACAGAATCGGACTGCCCCATCCCATAAACAGCTGCTTTTCTTCGGGCCTGGCGATCAAAGTAATTCGTTCACCTGCTTCATAGGTTGTTTTCAGGGGTGAAATCTCTATTGTTCCGGGGCCTTCAAAACATGTTATGAGATAAATGGGGCCATTGGCCGGGGTACTTCTCTTCTCACCGAAAACTGCATTGATTGCCGCAAAAAGTGCGCTTGAGGGGGCATTCCAGTTTATCGCAATTTCATTGGTTTCGTAACTCCCTGAAGCGTCACTGTAGGATTTTGGAGAGCCGTTTGGACCTCCCGCAAGAAATCCGGGAACAGGGTCTGATATGGTATCTGTAAGGGATGGGCGGTGGTGAGGGTTTTGGGTGCATGCAAAACCATAACCGGTCACAAATGAGTAATTAACCGCATTTTTCCCGAGAAGATAATCGGCGATTTCTGCGGCTGCTTTTATATAGGTGCTGTCATCTGAGATCTTAAAGGCATATACAAGAAACAGGGCTGCATTGGCAAAGACCGCATTGGAACCCCAGTAAAAGAAATTGTTGTTTGGAATCCGGTAAGCGTGATTTGTCAGGGTTTTGATATAGGAGTTGGCCTGGTTTAATATCCTCTGTTTTACTGTTGCTACAATAGAGCTGTCGAGGCTGTTAGGTACTGTGGCGACCGAGAGCGGTGCCAGTCTACCCGTACTCTCCCAGCTGGCCGGCCAGTTGTACGAATAGATATTGTGACGCATGTTTCCAATATAGGAAGTATCAGAAGTAGTGATAAAAAGCTCCGTGGCGGCCCACATGAATTCATCATTGACAATCGTATCGTTGTAGGCACCCGTACCTACACCTGCAGGGTTGTTGCGGAAAAACTCACTGGGGTTTGCAACCGCCCATTGCCATGCACGTTCTGCACGGCTGATACATGTGTCGGCAAAGCCCTCAAACCCTTCGATATCATCATAGATTCTCCCGGCCATTGCCATTACTGCCGCAAAATCGAGTGTGGCCGCGGTTGATTTACCGATAAAATATCTGGCTGCAATGTCATCTTCAGGAGCGGCTGTCATTGATGCATGCTGAAGCGTTGTCAGCTTGTGGAACACTCCGCCGTCGCTGTCCTGCATGGTGAGCATCCAGTCAAGCTCGTATTTGGCTTCGTCGAGCAGGTCGTCTACATTGTTGCCCGATTCCGGAATATTGAGAGCAGAATCCCCGAAATATCCGCCGAAATTTTCATAGAACTGAAACAGATTCCCGAGTGTGATGCCTGCATTTACTATGTATTTACCGTAATCACCGGCATCATACCAGCCCCCGGGTGAACTGGCTGCCGGAGTACCTTCCTCTTTACCGGATGATGAATGGAATAGGCACGATGTATCAGGATGCCCTGCGGGGCGGGCGAACTTTCCTGCGTACTGCTCCTCAAGGGGCATGGATGCTCTCTGGTAATAAAAGGTCTTCAGTGATGCCATCGAGACATCGTAAAGCACATTGGTGCTTATCTTGACTGGTGGAGACATCCCTTTGTCGGAGGTCTTGATCCAGAAGGTGCCTTCTTGACGGAAGTCGGAAAAATCCGCATGCTTCACCGAATCTCCAGATAGTGACCAGTAAAAGTACTTTGAAAGTACCCCGTTGTAAACAGTGTTGCCATCTGTGTCCAGAAGTACAAATGTCGAGTCCGCAGTTCCCTTGACAGGAACGATTTTGTTTGCGGCAGGATAATACCCGAGCTGGTTTATCCTGTAGTCATCCGGTGTGGCATGTGCAAGGCAGAACATCGCTGCCAGAAATACAGCTGCTTTTACCTTTGATTTAGACATATACATATCCTTTAAGACTGGAAAAAGTGGTTGCTATAAGGATTAGTTCACTTTTTCAGAGAATCGGTTTGCTCTTAAAGTTTGTTGTGGTGTCATATATAACACAAGTCTTTTAAAGCTGATAACATTCAGGGTTCAACGTTCAGCGTTTGCCAAGAATGAACCCTCTATACAATATGACAACAATTTTTGTAAATGGGATCTGTGTGGCACAGTCGCCCTCGACCGTGTCTTAAATTTGACCTTGGTACACGAAAACCGGCTTCTGGTGGTGGTTGAAGGTCTGGCAGGGAAATAAAACACTGCGCGCAAAGAACGCAAAGTTGGAACAGAAAGTAAAAAACGCTTTGCGAATTAATTTTTATTAAGGCGGCCGCCTGGTACTCTTAACTTACTAACTTCCTAACCTGTTAACCTCTGAACGCTGAACGCTGAACCCTGCACCCTGCACCTCTCGCTAACTTTTGTTGAAGCAGGGCCAAGTCTTAATTTATCTTCTCACGTTCAGGTTTTTAAGCTCGTACGACGTTTTTATTAATAATAATGGGAGGAAAAGATGGCGATTTCCAAAAAGACTGTCAAAGACATTGGCCTAAAGGGAAAACGGGTTATAATGCGTGTTGATTTTAACGTACCGCTCAAAGATGGTGTCATTCAGGATGACACCCGGATCACTGCTTCACTGCCGACGATCAGGTACGTTCTTGAACAGGGTGCAAAATCTCTGGTGCTGATGTCTCATCTGGGCGATCCTAAAAAAGACATGGCCAAGGCTAAAGAGAAAGCAGAAAAGGCGGGCAAGTCTTTCGATGAGAAGTCTTATATAGAAGGAAAGCACAAGATGGCCCCTGTGGCGGCCTACCTTGCAAAGCTGCTTGGCAGGGGAGTTAAGCTGGCCCCCGGATGTACCGATGAGGAAACCGGCAAAATTGTTAAAGCGCTCGGTGAAGGTGAAGTGCTTCTGCTTGAGAATACCCGTTTTAACAAAGAAGAAACATCAAAGGATGCCGCTGAGAGAGAGAAGATGGCCAAGGTGCTTTCAACCTACGGCGATATATATGTAAATGATGCTTTCGGAACCGCTCACCGCGCTCATGCATCAACAGAGACTGCCGCCCACTATCTTCCCGCTGTCGCAGGTTTTTTAATGGAAAAGGAACTGGAATTTCTTGAGGAGAAAATTGTCAAGAGTCCTCAGAAGCCTTTTGTGGCTGTCATCGGAGGCGCGAAAGTTTCCTCTAAAATTGCCGTTCTGGAAAGCCTGCTTTCGAAAGTAAACAGTATCATAATCGGCGGTGGAATGGCTTATACATTCCTGAAATCCAAAGGAATTTCAGTGGGGAATTCTCTTGTGGAAGAAGAGATGATTGAGACTGCCGGAAATATTCTAAGCAAGGCAAAAGCCGCTAATGTGGCAATTTATCTTCCTGTAGACCATATAGTCACACAGCAGTTTGCCGCGGATGCCCAGTCCAAAGAGTCCCCTGAGGCGATTGAAGCAGGCTGGATGGGTATGGATATCGGGCCCAGGACGATCAGTAATTTCAAGAGCGCACTTGATGGAGCAAAGACTGTTTTCTGGAATGGCCCTATGGGTGTTTTTGAGTTTCCGAAGTTCGCCGCCGGAACGCAGGCAATTGCCCAGACACTTGCTGAATTGAAGGGAGCTGTAACCGTAATTGGAGGTGGGGATTCGGTTTCCGCCGTTAAAAAGGCCGGTGTCGCGGACCGTATGTCTCATATTTCAACCGGAGGCGGTGCATCTCTTGAGCTGGTGGAGGGCAAAGTCCTTCCTGGTGTAAAGGCACTGAACGATAAGTAGTTTTCATCCGCTCATCCCGGCAATGGTTCGAGATGGGCGGGTCTGTTTCAGACGGGATTTGCTTATGAAGATTTCCGTCCTGAGGCTGGGTTCCTCCTTTCAAAGGAATGGCGGCCCGCAATGAGTCTCGATTATCGGCAGAATAATATTTCTGCAAAGATTCTGTTGAAAATTGAAAAGCACTTAACTATTTTAAGTGACCATTGCATAAATGCATAGTGAAGGAGATATAATGGCCCGTAAGAAATTTATAGCCGGTAACTGGAAGATGAACACAACCGTGGAAGAGGCCTGTGCTCTGGCCAAAGGGGTTGTGGATACAGTAGGTAATGTCAGCGATGTTGATATTGCAGTATGTCCGCCTTACACCAATCTTTCTGCAGTTTATGAGATAATTAAAAATTCTAATGTAAAACTCGGTGCTCAGGATGTTCACTGGGAGGCTAAGGGTGCATACACCGGAAAAGTAAGTTGCGCGATGCTCAAGAGCGTCGGGGTTACTTATGTAATTGTCGGCCACTCTGAGCAGAGGCAGTATTTCGGTGAGACTGATGCTACAGTAAATAAAAAAGTCAAAGCAGTGCTGGCTGCCGGACTTCTTCCGATTATCTGTGTTGGTGAGACCCTTGAAGAGCGCAAGGGTGGCAAGATGGATGCTGTTATCGAACGTCAGGTCAGAGGTGCTTTTGAAGGCCTTTCAGTAGAAGATACTCTCAAGTGCACTATCGCTTACGAACCGGTCTGGGCGATCGGAACCGGGGAAACAGCCACTCCAAAGCAGGCAAATGATGCTCATGTTTTTATCCGCGGAATAATTTTTAAACTTTATGGTGACGAAACCGCGGGAGCAATGCGAATACAGTACGGTGGCAGCATGAAACCCGACAACGCAAAAGATCTTCTGGGTCAGAAAGATGTTGATGGCGGGCTGATCGGGGGTGCGGCACTAAAAGCAACAGATTTCGCCGGTATCGTACGTCCGGTATAATGTACCATTTAATCAAAAGGTAAAATATGTTATTTGGTTTTTTAGTAGTGATTTTTGTCTGTGTCTGTGTTTTACTCTGTTTACTCATTTTGATTCAGTCTGATAAAGGCGGGGGTATTTCCGGAGCCATTGGCGGCGGGCTGGGTGGAACAAACAGCCTCCTTGGAACTCAGGATACGGCTAACATTCTGACCAGAGGCACCGCAATTTTTGGTGCGGCGTTTATGGTTCTGTGTATTGCAATGTCTTTTGTTGTCGGAAAGCAGAATGTGGCCGGTCAGAAGTCAATTCTTCAGGAACGTGCGCAAAAACAGCAGTCATACTCTCCTTCCTCAGTTCTCGAAGGTAAGGGTCTGCCGTTGCAGCAGGGCAATGAGCAGGCTGCCCCGGGCAGCAGTGCACAGGAACAGTCGTTACCGATTCTTCCTCCTGCTGAACAGAAGTAAACTAAAGTTCTTTTCATAAAGCGGTCGTGGTGGAACTGGTAGACACGCTACTTTGAGGGGGTAGTGGGCGTCAGCCTGTGTCGGTTCGAGTCCGACCGACCGCATTTTCCTTTCTTACAGAAAATTTATCTCTTCCTTACGCAAACTCCCATCCGGTACCGTCAATCGTTTATCTTTAAGTTATGCCGCGAATACTTGTTTTAGGAGCATCCCAGTTTGCAGGGTGTTTCCGGGAACTCGGTTTTGATGTACTGACTATTGTAAGCAGGGGAGTTTCACAGGACCCCGCTGATGTAATCATTGACTTTTACAGTAACCCCTCCGGTATCAGGGATTTAATTCGCAGTAAAATCGAAAGTTTCTCACCTGACTTTATTTTCCAGGGTGATCATTCAGGGCCTTTGATACATGCGGGACTGGAAGAGTACAGCATTCCCCGCGCATGGTATGCAATAGACACCCATCTTCATTTAAAGTGGCACAGACACTATGCCGCTCTTTTTGACAAGGTTTTCTGTGCACAGAAGAGACTTGTCTCAGAGCTTAATTTTTATCAGCCCGATGTTGAGTGGCTGCCGCTTTACTGTTCGGGAAATGCCGGGTTCGTTCAATGGGAAAAACGGGAGCATGATGTTTCTTTTGTAGGAAAACTTGACCCGGCAGCAAACTCTGAAAGAGTTTGTCTGTTCGAGGAAATAAAGCGGCTGGGAGTTCCTCTTTTCTGTACTACAGGTAATTTTTCTCCGGTCTATAGCTCATCAAAAATCGTAATCAATCAGTCTGTGTGTGATGATTTGAATTTGCGATTCTTTGAGGGTGCAGGATGCGGCGCGCTGCTGATTACAGATGAGCTGTCTCATTCCATGAATGAAATACTTGAGCCCCAGAAGGATTTTTTGTTGTACCGGCATAACAATGCGCAGGAGCTGGCTTCAAAAATCAAGTGGGCTCTTTCTCATGATGAAGAAGCCTGTGAAATGGCGCAGAGAGCCTTCCGGAAGATAAGAGATTCTCACATGGAAATTAACAGGGCCCGCAGGGTGGCACAGTGGTTCCTGGAGGAATCATCAGGCTCAGTTCCAAAAGAGCACGGAATGGTTTTATCTCACCTTGCATGGGCATGCGACCATTGTTCGCTC
The DNA here is from genome assembly GCA_012515615.1 of Fibrobacter sp. Classification (GTDB taxonomy): domain Bacteria; phylum Fibrobacterota; class Chitinivibrionia; order Chitinivibrionales; family Chitinispirillaceae; genus JAAYIG01. Next base: position 8,491 of record JAAYYB010000216.1, on the reverse strand, counting down.
CTTGATCTGCCGGCGAATCTCTGTGAATTTTTTTCCAATCTGGCGAAAGATTATGCTTTAAAAGCAAGAGCATCGGAATCCGGCCGTGATCGGGCTCTTCTTGTGCTCGCGGACCGGGAGTTAAGGAAGAATAATTTATCTGCTGCAAAGAGTCTGTTTATGCAGATAAACAACATTGAAAAAAAAGACCTGGAGTTTCAGATCAGGTTTTCACAATTAGGGGCAGTTACAGAAGCCGCAGCAGGAAATCTGGAAAAGGCTTCAGAAATAATGGATGCGATCCTTTTGCTTTCTCCCTCTGACAGGGAGCTTCTGGATCTCAACAGAGTAATAAAGTCAGCTTTAAACAGAAGCAGAGAGAGGAAATGAAGTGACCAATCCTGAGAGGTTTAAAAATATCACACCATCCGCACTTCCCTCCAGAATCGAAGAGCTGGGAGAGCCCAAATTCAGGGCAAAGCAGATTTTTAAATGGGTTTACCAGAAGCGTGTCGGGAGTTTCGGGGAAATGAACAATATGCCCAAAACTCTGCGGGAGCGGCTTTCCGGTTTATTTACTCTTCAGAAAATGGAGCCGCTGTTCATAAAAGAATCCAAATTCGGTGATGCTGTCAAGTTCGGGTTCTCACTTGTCGAGTCGCCGCATCTTGTTGAAAGTGTGCTTCTGTATGATGATGACAGGAGAACCGCCTGTCTTTCAAGTCAGCTGGGGTGCGCGCTGGGCTGTGTATTCTGCCAGACCGGTAAAATGGGCTTTATCAGAAATCTTACTCAGGAGGAGATAATTGGCCAGCTTATCGGAATAAATGATTATCTTATGTCAAAATCTGACAAGCTTGTGACAAATATAGTTTTTATGGGAATGGGAGAGGCGCTTTCGAATTTTCGGAATTTTTTAAGCAGCCTCCAGATCATTATGCATGAGGATGCTTTTAATATAGGTGGCAGACGCATAACGGTCTCAACAGCCGGAGTGATCCCATCGATAGAACGTCTGATGGAGGAGGAGCTTAATATCGGGCTCGCCATCTCGCTTAATGCTTTTACAAATGAACAGCGTGACAGGCTGATGCCGGTAAATAGAAAGTATCCGATAGAGTCACTGGTGTCGATCGCCAAATCTTATTTCAATAAAACCGGACGGAGGGTAACTTTTGAGTATGTGCTGATAGAGGGTGAGACCGATTCCCTTGAGGCCGCCGATACTCTGCAGAGATTCCTGGGTGGATTTCCCTGTAAAATCAATTTGATCCCGCTGAATCCTTCAAGTGATTCTGTTCTTAGAAATACCTCTGACAGCAATCTTGAGAGGTTTTCAGATCAACTTCATCAGAGAGGACTATCCGCGACAATCAGAAAGAGTCGGGGGCAGGATATCTGGGGTGCATGCGGGCAGCTGTCCGGAAGGATGATTGATCGTTAGGGAGCCTCTACATATTCAGTTTTCAAGCGGGGCCGGGTTCGAATAAATAGACGTGCCCTAAAGTCAGTAAAAACGGATCCTCATTCCACTTGCCGCAATGTTTCAGTATCTTTTTAATAGTGGAGTCATCTTCAATGAATAAAATAATCTTCATTGTCCCACCACATTTCGGGCACTTGAGAGGATCAACTTCATAAACAGCCTTGATAAAAGCTGCCCACTTCAACCGACATTTTTTAACGTACCCAGATTCGGGCACCAGCCTTTCCAGAGCTGTACTTTAATAAAAAAAATAAAAACTGTAACGTTTCGAACGGAGTGAAAGAATAATACAAGCAGGGGGAAATGGGTATTTAATGTCCTCTTTAGTCTTTCTCCTGAACAAGAGATTTCCAGAGCCCTGTAAATTCATATTCCAGAATATCGGCAAAGGCAACCCAGTCTCCATTCTGCTGCATTGCAAAAAGTGTCTGGAGAGAGAAGGTGATCCTGGACAATCCTTCAGGTGGAATTTTCCCGCTTGAGAGGGCCGACTGCGCCATAATGAGCGCCCTGTTGAGGTCTGATGCTGCTTTGCCGTAATCACCGGTACGTGCAGAGGCGGCTACTGCAGTCAGAATGTTTATCAATTCCTGTGTATTGTATCTCATGCGTAATCCTCAGTGATGTTCGAATGATTTTATTATATAATATTTTATTCTGGTTTTCAGGTAAATACCTGCCTTCCTGTTCTATTATGCGGCGGGATTTTAATCGAAAGGTGATCCTGGGACTTGAATAAATTCAAATTAGAACTGTTTGAAACACAGTCCGGCCGACATTCGGCTAAGCTTTTAAGAGAAGATGGAACCACACTGCATCTTCACTCTCTTGTAAAGCCTGAGGCTGATGGTGAATTTGATCTTTTTAACTTCCGATTTTGAAATAGTGCTTGCATAGGGTTGATACAACTATATTGATACAACTATATTGATACAACTATATTGATGAAGTCTTTCGGAAAATCAGCAACCGTTTTTTTGGAATGGCACTATCAAATTATTTAAAAATAGACACTATTAGCTGATTAAGACAATAGCTGATTGTGGCTTTGTATTAACCGGATAATTGTGACAGTTTTCAACCAAATTTGATACTGCAATTTTAAACTCTGTTTTATGAATGAGAAAGCGCAGGATACATTGGTCCGGTGATAAAAATGCGGGATTATTTCGCAGGAGGAATTTACTATGGTTTACGCAAAAAGTACGCCAGCCGTCGACCACCAAACAGTGGTCAGTGTATTTGCAAAGTGTTATATAATACTGCTGATGGCAACTTGTATAATGCCGTCTTTCACCGCTTTCGCGACAACGCCCACTGATTTGGTTGTTGACTCATGGAAGGAACAATTTTCCAACCTTTCAGGCCAGATTGCCGAAAAGAAAATTGGCTTGGGAAAGATCGTTGTTAAGGGAGATAATAATGTCCTTGATCGCAATTCGCTCATTTTGGACACCGATCGCGATCCCACTGATGTGGTGATTCGCCGCACTGAGGCTATGATTGCAAGGCTATCTAAAACAAATGGAAAAGCAGACTGGAGCTCCATCGCGTCGCGTCTTTCAGCACTTAAACAGCAGCATGAGAGTCATTTACGCGCGCTCAGCAAAACTACCGCAACCTCTTCCGCTGATGCGACGTTTCTTTCGGCGCAAGCACTCAATCGGGAGGTCATGCTGGCTAACCCCACTCTTGACTTTACTGATTTGATTTTTATTGAACGTGGAATTTACGGGCCCGGTGTTGAATATGATGGCGAACATATGTGTGACCAGTATTTCGGCCACAATGGTCGTACTGGTGGTGGACTGTTCATACTGAAAAACTTCGCAACCTCTCCCCAAAAAGTAAACATCATGAACGGTGTTCTTGTTCCGAGTGGTACAAATAAGGGTAAGCTAATGACTACCGGTACGTTTCTTTCACCGGATCTTTCTTATGATGGGAAAACCATTTTGTTTGCATGGTCTTCTGGTGGACATGATAAGTGGGTCCAGCAGAATCGGTTCAGTATTTTTAAGATCAACATCGATGGTACAGGAATTACCCGTGTGACAGATGGCAACTTTGACGACATCCATCCCTGTTGGCTTCCTTCTGGCAGGATCGCATTTATCACCACCAGACGTGGAGGTTATGGCAGGTGTCATTTGCGTGCAGTGCCGACCTACACCCTCTTTTCCATGAAAGACGACGGCTCTGACATTGTCTGTCTAAGCTACCATGAAACCAATGAATTTCACCCGGCAGTCACAAACAGTGGCAAAATTGTCTACAGCAGATGGGATTATGTCGACCGCGACCTCGCCGCGGCACATCACATCTGGGAATGTTTCCCGGATGGCACTAATCCGCGTGCCTATCACGGTAACTATGCGCTGCCCTATAACACAATTCAGAGTGTTGGTCCTTTCTCTGACGGCAGAAAATTGCGTCCCTGGGCCGAGTATAACCCGCGTTCTATTCCAGGATCTACCAAATTTATCGCTACCGCAGGACCACACCATGGCCAGTCGTTTGGTTCGCTTGTTATGATAGATCAGGATATAGCCGATGACGGTAAAATGTCACAAGTCAAACGTATTACCCCTGATGCACTGTTTCCGGAAGCCGAAACCGCAAACAACGCATATCGATACGGAACTCCCTGGGCACTTTCAGAAGATCTTTACTTGTGTAATTACAATTCAACACTTGTGCTTCTTGATAAATCAGGCAATAAACAGCAGCTGTATACCACAACTTCCGATCCGAACCTGCGCCCTATTTACCCAATCCCACTCAAGGCGCGCACGTTACCTCCCACCCTCAATACAACTACCTATCAGGGAGAAAGGCACACGTCCTCTTCTCCGCAAGCAACCATAAAAATAATGGATGTCTATACCACCGATGCGATAGGCAAACTTCCCACGGGTACTAAAATAAAACAACTGCGCATCATGCAGGTATTGGCGAAATCAACACCGATGAGTAATGATCCGCGTGTTGGAACAACCGGCGATACGTGGGGCGGTGGCATTGCGCGCTTTCCTCTGGGCGTTGTACCAGTTGAAGATGACGGGAGTGTCAACTTTGAAGCGCCTGTAGGAAAAGAGATCTACTTTCAGCTTCTCGATTCGACAGGTTGCGCGATCCAATCCATGCGTAGCGGCACCTATGTACATTCAGGCGAGCAGATGATGTGTTACGGCTGCCATGAGGATAAATGGGTTGCAACTCCGCCAATCAGCAGTAGAAAAGCATTGAGCAGACCACCCTCAAAAATAACTCCTGAGTTTGCAGACCAATACCCGTTCGGCTTTTATCGAAACGTCAAACCTGTATTTGACAAAACTTGCTTGCCTTGCCACACTAAACAGGGCAAAGGTTTGCAGAAAATGGACTATGTGAGCATTGTCGGCCCGCCAACCAGTGGGTTTGACGCTAACACCGAAGCGAAACGGTATGGGTTTTTCTTTACGTCCAGTCAGGGTTGCACCATGTACATGCACCAGGGATCACGGACGTTGCCCGGACGGTTCGGTGCCCGTGAGTCGCGTATGGGTAAAGCGCTTTTAAACCTTGCCACGCACCAGACGGCACTTAAGGACGGCACCATCCAGGCTGCTGATTTTCGAAAGGTAATTTTATGGCTCGATGGCAATTGCGATGAATTAGGCGCTTTCAATAGGCAAGCGGATCAAAAACTTGGTAAGCGTGTATGGCCTGATCTCGATGTTGATACATTGAATCCGACCGGTGTTGAAGACGGTCCAGTTAGAGCTGGTATGCACTCAGATAACCTTGTAAATACGGAGTCGGTTAGTACCATGATCCGCGGCAACCTTTTGTTTGTCAAAGGCTTTACATTCACGGATGGGCCGTGTGAAATATCCCTTTTTGATTACAATGGTCGCTGCGTTGTGAAACATTCAATTGATAAAAAATTGGCAAATAATTCCTTCATTATTGATATGACAAAGATGGCTCGTGGATCATATATGATTCGGGTGAGTGATCATAAAGGAAAAAAACAGACGACAAAAGTTTGTTACTGGTGGTAATGCAAGTGCGTGGTATCACTTCTTGAAGATATCGGCATTTAAAACAGAAGAGATTTGTGCGAATATCATATACTTCTGCGCAAATCTCTATATGTGAGCAGAGAGAAAATATTCGTTGCTGTAGAAATCGGCCGGGGAGGCGCCCAGAATTTTTTTTTATTGCGGGGTTACCTCGCCTCCCTGCTCCGCCAATATGTTTAAGTATGTTCCGGGCTATTTATATCTCCCGCTGGTTTTTCTGATGGCTGGAAAGCTGATAGTGAAGCTGATAGCTGATAGGCTGATAGTGAATTTAATCTTTTTAACTTCCGATTTTAAAATAGTGCTTGCATAGGGTTTATACTTGGTCTTGTAGGCGGTAAACGTTCCTGGTGTTTTACACTCTCTGGCAACTTTCGGTTTCCTGAACGGGACAATCGGTTGTCGCGAATGAATTTTCTTATGGAGAGCGTGTGCTGCTGCGGGCATCTGAGATCCTTACGCACCGGTCGGCTGACCCGGTCGGCTGACCCGGTCGGCTTTTTTACCGCCGCCGAAGGAGCCGAGCGCCTTGCCGCCCATATAGGCGACCAGCACCGACGGCCCAAGCTGTAACTGCGGTGCCGACGATGAGGCCGAGCATGCGCGCCCAGACTATTTCATAGATGAGCGCGCTTGCTCCGGAAAGGAAATAGAGCGGCAGAACTAGCGTGAGCGGCGATCAGACGTATTTCAATGGAGGAGCACCGTACGCGCGGTCTGTTCCACGCCGTGCCGCACCATCCTGATCACCAGCAGCCCGTTGCGGGAAGCCGGCCGCGGGAGGCGTACCTCGCGGCAGTTTCCGGGAATGTCCGCTGACGCGAGAACGCGTCCCGAGGTGGTGATCAGGTCAAGACGCCCGGGTTCCGTGGACGGTAAGGTGACGGAGAACGCGTCGGGCAGGCAGGTGACGCGCATGCCCGCCCCCGAGGGGGCATGTGAGGACCGGCCCGCGGCCTGCACGCCGGTCGACGGCTGCACGCGCAAGGTGGCCCACCCATGGGCCGGGACGTCGAACTGATTGAGCTCGCCCATGATCGCAACGGTCCATTTTTTCGCCGCGTCGGTTTTATTGTAGACCTGGGTGATGATGCTGCCGTCGGGGTTCTGGAACGCGAGCGCGTCGGCGCTGCCGGAGGTGCCGAGCCGCGTGGCACCCGAGTCGATGTATTGCGAGAAATGGCGGAATACCCAGTAGGCCGGGGTGATCCTGACCTTCTTCGTGGAGCGGTTCACCACGATGAGCGCGTTCTGGTGCCAGCCGCCGAGCGCCGTGCCCAGGGTGTCGAGCACCATGTTCCAGGCGCAGTAGGCGTTGACCCCTGCCGCCACCCAGTCCCTGATCAGCTGCCAGCTCTCCTCGCCGTACAGGTGGTCGTTCTGCGGTTTGTTAACGTCGTACCGGGCCTGGTTCCAGTACTTGGCTGTGAAGTTGTAATTGCCGCACCGGTGTTCGGTCTGCCAGACGCGGCCTTTCTTCGCGAGCGTGGGCACTACGGACTCGAGGTTCCACTGCAGCCCGAAACCGACGATGTATTTCATGGCATCCGCGTCGTTCATGCACGCTATCGCGATATTGCTGTCAACGGGATTGGACATGGTGCCGCACCAGATTTCCGCAGGGACATTGCGCGCCGCGAACTTGGGACCAAGGTGGTTTTTGATGAAGGTGACGAATAGAGGGATGGTCCAGCGCACCTGCGCGTACCCGGGTTCGTTCTGGTGGTGAACCGCCTCGATGCGGAGCCCCTCCTTGCCGTACTCCTCCACGAACCGCGCGAAATACAGCGCATAGCGTCGAGCGTCTGCGCGTCGCTCTTCATGTTGGAGCCGTCCTTCATCCAGGGGGGACAGATCCACGGGCTGCCCCACAGATGGAGGCTCGGTTTCACCTTGAGGGCCTCCTTGATGTAGGGGATCAGTTTCTGGCGGTCGCGGGCGATGGTGAAGTTCGTCATCGAATAGTCGTTCGCCGTTTCGGCGAGGGTGTACCAGTTCGTGGCGTAGTCGCTTGCACCGATGGGAATTCGGCCCTGGACGAAGTTGGCGCCGCTGTCGGCGTCAAAGAGCAGTTTCATCACGCGGGGGATTTCGGCGTTGACCACCGAGAGCGCGTCCCACCCCGCTTCGTTGAACGTGCCGCCGAACCCTTCCCACGCCTGTTTTTTATCGTTTTCGTCAACCGTCACGTCGGCGTTGCCGGCGGTGACCTTGACTGCGGTTCCGGTCTGCCAGTAGTTATCCTTGGCGGAGATCATGAGGTCGGGAAGGGCGGCGATTGCTGCCGGAATCGCGACAAGAACCGTACTAAAAACGACCTGGAGTATTTTTGAGTATCGACGCATGGGATTCCCCCCGTTGGGATAGAGGTGGTGTCTTTGACAACGCATGAGAAAATCGCGCAGAGGCTGCATTGTGTACCGAATTAGATTCTGCATCCGGATTATCTAAGTTTTTTGCGTATATACGACTATGAGAACGTAGATAAGCCGGATAGCAGAATAAAATAAGATATGTTTTGACTGCGGTTCCCCCCAAAAAATGTATCCGGTCAGTTCGCCGCCGGCAGGGGCCGGGAAGAGCGCGGGTACGCGGGATTACTGATGCGCCGGCTGGCTTGAAAAATGGTCGGAGAGGAAATACAATCGTAGTTCGACGGCCGGACAAGACAGACGGCCGTCGCTGAGGCGGGAGATGACAGTATGATCATAAAGGAGTACATATAAGGGAGAATCCATTAAATCTCTGCGTTAACTTTTGTTTACATGTGTATAGTTACAATTATCCCCTGAGTTATGTCGATTTTTCTACAAGTGAACTGTATTTCATGCGTAATTCTCAGTGATGTTTGAATGATTTTATTATATAATATTTTTTTCTGGTTTTCAGGTAAATACCTGCCTTCCTCTTGAATCGTGCGGCCGGGTTTTAATCGAAAGGTGATCTTGCGATTTTGAAT
>JAAYYB010000215.1 GCA_012515615.1 Fibrobacter sp. | reverse complement strand
ATCGAAGGTTTTTACAATTGCAAAAGGATTCATTCTACTTTGGGATATTTATCACCAGCAGAATATGAATCTGTCAAACGGAAGAAAATTGCTTAGTCACGTGTCCATTTTTTCGGGGCAATTCCACCATGAACGGCCGGCATTACAGGAGCGTTGTAACCCGGAATAATGGCCCTCTGCCATATAAATACAATCATCCAATACAGCCAGTCCCCTTGATCCTCCGGAAACTACGGATCTGGAATACCACCAGTTTTCGCCGAAGTCGGGAGAAACGGCTAAAGTCAATTCATAGCCTTGAGGACTGCCTGTGGATGTAATAATTGTGTCCCCTCTGGAAATGAGTATCCCGGCTCCGGACATATCCCCGACTTCCGTAAATTTCCATTCATCACCACTATTGAACGAATAATAGATGCCGGCACTGGTAGAGGCAAAAAGCGCAGTCTTTCCTGTAGAGAGCGAATTGACATTACAGTGTCCGTTTTCAGCCCTCCAGCTGTCACCGTTATCGGTTGATATAAACACGCCCTGACCGGTCCCTGCATACAGGACAGTTCCATCAACCGCCAATGCAGTAACTTTCACCACCCCCGTACTATCGGTCGGGAGTCCGGAATCCACAGGAGCCCAGTTTGTGTCATGATCTTCTGACCTGTAAATAATGCTTTCAACCACAGCATAAAGAAATTCTGAGGAATCACTGGTAATATACCCTTTAAGGGATTCGATTTTACCCCGTGGTATTCCCGGAACTTTACTCCAGCTGTATAGAGAATCCCTTATTTCTAATTTGTATATTCCACTGTCGCTGATGCCGTATACATTTGTTCCACAAACTGATTCAAGACCGTAAACAGTAACGATCTTTCCGGTAATATCAAGAGGTAAACCGGAACTGGCAGAGCTCCAAAATTTGGAATTATTCCGCATGATAAAAACTCCGCTGTCTTTTGTCGCTGCAATGAGAGTGTCATGATACAAAGCGAGTGCAACGACGCAGGAATCGGCAAGGCCGGAATCTGAAACCGATGTCCATGATCTCCCGCTGGTGCCGGACCGGTAAACGCCGCCGGAATCATTTACAAATACATACCTGTCGTTTACAATAATGCTACTGCCCCTTTTAAAGGAGAAGCCGGTATATCCATCTGGCCAGTTTAAATGATCATTGGTTATCTTGACCCCGCCTGTAGAGTTCAGCAAGATTACCGTTGAATCTGATTCCGTTATGCTTCTGCATCCGCCAAGATCCGGCACATAAATCCATGTTATCCCTGTATCGCTGGAAAAGAAGGCACCCTCTTTGCAGAATGCATACACCCCTTTTTCAATAACTCCCAGATCAGTAATAACAGCCGTAAAGCGGAGATTTGTCTGTTCCCATCGGGGCTGTCCGGAAACTGAAAACGATAATACCATCACAAAAGAAATGACCGCACCGATCAGTTTAGGCATTCTGAGTTTACCTTGTAAATGGTTAAGGAGATATGAAGCTATTTCTTTAAAATAATTACGAGATTGTTCTGTGAATGAAATGAAATATGATATTCAGAAATGTGTATCCAACATAGCGAGTAGAATTATTCGGGAAATTGCAGGGAGGAAGGCATGAAAGAATGCTGATGAATTGTTAATCCAGCGCAGTGAAGTTCTCTGTTGTCTTTGCCAATTCACTTGTATGGCTGTAAAGCTCCTCCAGACTCATCTCCTTTAAATAGACAAACCCCCGTGTCGCCCTGATCAGAGGGCTGGGGTGCTCATAAAACCACTCACGACCAAGACAGGTCTTAACAGCATGGTATTGGTCAACCTGAATCTTTTGTGCCAGATCGCAGAACGGACCGTCATATTCATAACTGGGAAATGGAGCATCTTTTTGAGAGACAAAAGAGTGCGTAAACGCCGCTTTCATCACAGCAAACATGTTCAAGGAAACTGGAACAAATTTATTTGCCTCTGAGGGGTGAAACCTGTACCAGACATTGCGGTACCCCCAGATTTTGATCTCTTTACGTCCGGTATTTCTGCTATGTATTCGTAATGCACCTGCAACAGTCTGCAGGGCCTTGTAATGGGTATCGGGGCCGCTTCCCTCAGGATCGAGAGCAACTGTGACGATATCCGGATTGACCTCCGAGAGGAGTGCCGCCACAGGTGCTACGTCCCGCTCCTGTGTGGGTTCCGGATTGAATATGTCTCCTGTATAGAAACCAAGCCTCAAGTGGTGCACATTTTCACTGTTCCACCCGAAATACCCCCAGAGACATTCTGCCTCCCACTCCCTGCACATACCTTTGAGCCTCTGTACCTCATCAGGATCTCTCTTCCCGGGATATGCGTTCCTGAAGTAACTGATAAGCTCCTGTATATGGGCTTTTACAGGAATCGCATCATAACTGCCGTAAATTTCCCCAAGATCACGTATGAGGCGTCTGGATTCGCCCTCTGCCTGCATATGGCAGTCTTCTGAAGTAACTCCGTCAAGGTACTGCCAGATATCCCGGTTGCGGGCTTTGCGGTTGCTGCCGGTAAAATATCCTTCAACAGTGAGATCGTTGTAAGCAGGCTGATCTATAAATTCAAGTGCCCTTGAGAGCTTCTCAAGCATAAATCGGTTGGTTACTGCTGTAAAGCCGCTTGTCAGAGTGGCAAAGACATGTTTGTTTGCGGCACTGCGGACATGACGCACGGCTGCGGGAAGATATCCCAGCATGATATCATCATGATGCGGTTCCGTGTGAAGAAAACACACATCCTGAGCAACCTTTGCCCCCGCCTCAACAGCAGATTGAAGCCGATCCTTTACTGCGGAGACAAGGTCGTGAAGGTTTTTCCCTGACCGATGTAAAACAGCCTCCCCCAGGGGATCACTCTTCAAGTCTTCTTCAGTGAGATCAATCACCCGCTTACATTTACTGAGGGCGCAATCTATAATAACACGATCTATAGTTTCTAAACCGATTTCAGGGGATTTAATAATAACCTGGTACTGGCGTCTCTGCAGAAGCCCGGCAGCTCCTTTTGTCAGATAAAACCTGGCGTTTGACATAGTATGGAAAGCGCTTGCCGGTATATTGACGCATTTTTGTCCCTCCATGGCCCGCGCGATCACTCCTGCTTTTGCGGCACCTGCAGCAATGATTATCACTGTGCAATCTGGGTTAAAGGTTATGGTCTCAAGCCCGATAGTAATCACAAGCCTGTTACGGGAGATATCGACTCCACCAAGATCGGAGGCGGCTGCGGCCTGTGTCTCGTAATTTGTGCCAGTGAGGCGCGTGGTGCTGTGGTGATCAGAGCCGCGGATATTAAACCCGATGTGGCCATCGGGACCGATTCCACCCAGAAAAAATCCGATTCCGCCAAGGCCGCGGATTCTGTCCTCATGCTCGAGGCACCACTGATCAACTCTCAGGAGTGCATCTCTTTGAATAATTTCTAAAGCAGTCTCAGGAGTTCTGAACCGCAAACTTAGATCTACCCTGTTATCCGGCCAGACATCATCAGTGGACTGGTTGGGCCCCATTCCAATCCGTGAACCGTCCATGAGAAGACACTTTGCCGGGTCGAGTCCGAGTTCCCCTATATAATATTTATTCACATAGTAGTTGAAACTGTTTACCTGAAGCGGGTTCATTGGATAGAACTCATCAATCTGCACAAAGTAGAGACTTCGCAGATCCGGTTTCCCGGCAGACATCTCATTTCTGGCAAGAATATCCTGTACGCCTTTAGTGTTCCAGTTGCCAAGAAGCCACTGCATCCACTTGATGAAGTATTCCGGCGTTTTCCCTGTCGGAAGGCTTATCACACCACCGGGGTTTCTTTGGACCCACTCTATGAAGCGCAATGCGGCCAGACGGCCCAGTGCAGGTATGTTATCGACCACTATTGCCGGAAGTTTTTCTTCGGGTGTATATAAAAAATCGAATGCAGACTCTTCCAGTGCTGCTCTTTCGACCGGAGAAATTGACGAATCCGAGTTTTTTCCCATTTCACCTCCGCCATGAAATCAAACAGATTTATAAAGATAGTTTGTGGCGGGGCTCTGTGATTTCCGATCGCAGAATAGTCACACGCCCACCCCAGTATTCACTACTGCATTGGGGTGGGCACGCGGTACTTTGTCAAATAATCACTCTTGGCAACCTACCAGTCTGTCACTTAAAATTTCCACTCATAATAAGTGGTCTTTGTGTTACCCTCCTCATCTGTTGCGAATTCTGCGAGCACAGGGCTTCTGCACAGTCGCTGAAGTTCCTCTGAATCTGAATTAGTCGTAAATTGCAGAGTGAGCTGAACCTTTGCCTCATAACCTTTTTTTGTAGAATTTCCCAATCCGGTAAAATGATAACTGACAAAATCACCATTTGTCATGAGCATGACAGCCTCGCCGTCATCGTACTCCATTCCCTCAGAGTTTATTACCGACTTGCTTGTTCCGGAAGTCTCAAACTCGATACCCAGTATTGATCCTTTATCCTGGAAATCATACTCGCAAACCATATGATCCGCAGCCCCTTCAATAACCCGCATACCTGTAATCTTTCCTTTGTCTTCTCCTATTTTTTCCGTACGCATGATATCCCTCCATGGAATATTCTTTGTGGAATCGGATAAAACAGAAAGCACTGCTTCACAGGGACATCTATGAAGGAGGTCCAGTAAAGTATTTCTTTCCATTTTATCTTCTAAGCTACTGCCCCCATTTAGGATTGCGGGGGTCTTGTTATCGATATTGAGAATGGGAAGCAGGAATCGTTACTATTAGTCCTGCTCCGTAATTTTTACTACTGTGTATTCTATTCCAGATAGCAAGTTGATTGAAGGTTTCTTACCTGCAGGCAAACACAAATTAGTTACAAAAAGGATTGTATTACATCGTTTTCATCAAAAATCCGGTAGCAATTACTGTAGGAGTGTTCTTTACATTCACCAGTTGGTACATTATTGGTACGATATGTCAGAAACAGAGCAAAATAAAATCAGCAGAAGATACTTCTTCATGATGGCCCCCTTTAAACTTATTTTTATTCGGAAGTTAATAATATATGCTTTTACAGAATAAAATCTTTTAAAGAGACCTGATTCCGTGAGTAAAAAATCAAATATTAACAAAAAAAACTCATGCAAAGACCTTGTTAATATTATAAATTATGGGTGAATGTGTTTGACAATAGAATAGTAAAAAAATTCACCCGGCAGGTGT
>JAAYYB010000214.1 GCA_012515615.1 Fibrobacter sp. | reverse complement strand
TGTCTGCAGTGACTCCACAGACTGAGGTTCTCATTAAACCGGAGGCGCCTATCTTTATAAGCGGAACAGAAGCAACAGTTGATTTTAAGGTATACAGCATTGCCGGTGAGATGACCAATCCTCAGATCAAGTATATGAAATGGGTAAATTTGGAATTCCAGGATAAGTTTGCGAAAGAGGGAGATCCTATTGCCGCAGCAGACATTATTAATATTGCGCCACAGCCGGTGAAGATGGGGAGCAATTCATTCAGTTTCAATGTTCCTGCCAGTGCCGCAGGTGGAACCTATGCCTTTGTCGAACTTATCATAGAGGGAACTTCTGCAGACGGGAAAAAAGTAACCAGCAGTGTTGGTTTTCTGCCATACAGGGAGATAGATTACAGGTTTGAGGTGGAAATCTACGATGCGACAGGGGCCACTAAACTGACTGAGGTTACTGCCGGAGTTCCGGTTCAACTGAAAGTTACACCGCGCAAAAAAGATGGCAGCGCCATTTTGGCTAATATAAAGCCGGTTGTTGTTTCACTTTCATCAAAATACAACGTTTATTCTGCGCCGAATGATACAGTTTTCTTTCCAAACGGGATAACCGGAGAATCTAAAAGTAATGTGATTTTCACAAGAGTGCCTGAGGGCGGCCAAGAAAGGGTTAAAGTCAGTGGTATATATATAAACTATGTGCTCATTGGCTATTCCGATCCTATCACTATTCTTCCCTTAAGTCCTGCCAAAGTCACTTTCCAGGATCCTCCGTCAAATTCGATTGGATATTTAAAGCTGGGTAGACTGGCCCCTGTTACGGTTCAGGTTCTCGATAAGTACGGCAACAAGGTAAATAAGACTGCAAAGGTTTGTCTGACATCTTCTGATTCTTCAAAAGTTAAGGTGTTGCCTCCAGATACCGTTACTTCAGATTCAACCGGTCTCGCTGTATTCCAGGTAAGTACTGGATCCAAAGGAGCGCATAAAGATACTGTACAGTTAACTGCTTTACTTGTTAAGAATAATTTTACTGATAGTGCAAGTATGACTGTAAGATTGGTAAAGGACAGTCTGGTCATATTCTATGGAGATACTCTGAAATATAATCCGGAAATGGAAATCAAAGCCTGTTCAGGGACAAGAGTGCCTGTAACAATAAGAGCTGTCGACAAAAATGGAATTATTACAACGTGCAGCACTGCTTTTTCTATCAATTTGAGTCCGGGTCTGGATGCGTACGCATCAGAAAAAGCAAAGGACACAGTTAAAATTAAAAAGTCTTCTTTGATCAAAGGCGAAGTACGATTATGGCTGAAATCATCTATAAGCAGCTTAGCAAACGGGTCCATAACGGTCACTCCGATAGGTGATAAAACGATTCTTCCGGCGTTCAGAGAAAAAATTAACTTTGAAATCTGTTTAGATACAAAAACCCTGAGTGCAAAAGTGAATGCAGAGATGTATTCCTACGAGCTGTTTGATATCAGAGGCAGACTGATAGGCCGGTTCGGGAATTCCAGGACTTTCCAGAACAGGCTTGATCTTAAAAACGGCAGAATTGCGCGCGGATTATTCATTCTCAAAGTAATCGATAATAAAACCGGCAAGGTTCGTTTTTACAGGGCCATGCAGATCAGGGACCTCAAATCAATTGACTGGAAACATTAATATTTCATCACCGGGGTTCGATTATATGAGAATAATATCGACTATCAATTCTCAATCTATTCTACCTGTTAAGGGATTTTACTATGACTAAGCTTCACTCTATGTCATTATCATGCCTGTTTTTCTTGTCAACTGCCTTTTATGTAGGTACGTTTGCCTACACAGAAGAAAGCTGGATTCCTCTCAATGAGAGCTATCCCGGTGCTCCGGGAGCCGCCACCTGCATTTCTGTGGGCAAAATAATCTGTGATAAAGAGGGTGTCCTGCATGCAACCGGACAGTTCATTACTGTTTCCGGGGATACTGTAAATGGAATTGTACACAGAGATGAAGATGACTGGAAACCGCTTGGGAAAATCAAAGGCTCGATAAGAACTTTTACATTTGATACCACGGGTAATTTATATGCAGCAGGGGATTTCCGGATAAACGATTCAGATTCCGCTGTGAACTTTGCAAAATGGAACGGGAAGACCTGGAGTTCCTTTGGGGGCTTGATCGAAAGAAACTACTCATCTGTAAATACACTTGTTATCGATTCAATCGGTAATATTTATGCAGGGGGCAGCTTTAAAAAGATCGGCCAGGACAGCGCAAACAATATCGCTTTCTGGGATGGAAGCAGATGGAACAGCATAAAAAGCAACTGGTTTTCTGGTGATTCAAGCAACGGGGTAGACGGATTGGTAAACGCTATTGCATTCACAAAAACATCTATGGCTGTAGGAGGAAATTTCACAGTCGATTTCGGGAAAAACCAACTGGAGTCAATAGGGTATTGGCAAGATATAAGTTTCAAATACTTTGCGGGTCAGGGCTGCTCCCGCAGGGACTTTACAACAGGAGATATCGTAGTCGCTACTGTTTATGATATCGCTGTAAGCGCAAACCGGGAAAAGATCTGGGTCGGCGGGAATTTCAGCGGTCTTGACGGATGGACAAACTATGGCCTTGGCGGGTCATCAGGGGGTACGCTGCTTGGGCCCTCCTCAGCTGTGACATCGCTTGAACCACTCGGCAATTCAGGAGTGTTTATCTGCGGATCGCTCTCTATAAATAATCCTTATGGTAAGCCGACTCAATTCCCAAAGATAATGTATCATGGCACAGGTCACCCTGATTTCACAACTTATATGCTTTCAAATGGTCCTGATGGTACGGTTTCTGAAATGGCTTATGACAGCCTGTCAAATTCGCTCTATATTTCAGGCAGTTTTAAAAATGTGGGTGGTAAGTATTCTCCTAAAATTGCCAGATTTCAGCTCGATCTGCCTTCCAGGGCACCTTTTCCTGCCAAAACAGTGAATGCACAATATTATGCAACGCTGGCTGGAAGAGATCTTATTCTCTCAGGAATTCCCACTGGAGATTACAGGATCGCTTTGTTTTCTCTAAGCGGACAGCAGCTCTTTTTAAAAGATATAGAATTGAGATCGGGTAAAGCCAGGATCGGTTTGCCGTTTAAAGCCGAAGGCAGTTTTATTTGCAAAATTACCCCTGCAAGCGGCAGAAACAGTTACGAGTTGCAAGTAGTAAGTTGCAAGTAGCAAGTTGAAAGTCACAGGAAGGAAGAAGAAAGAAAAAAGTGAATAAAACTTTTTAGTCAATTTTTGAAGACAATCATTTTATTATCCTCTTCCTTAACCTTCCTATTGCCGGCCAACCGGTCAGCACTGTAAAAAGTGCTACTGCAGAGAGATCATAAAATATTACCGCCGAAAAATCTCCCAGTATCAGTGCTCTTGCCGGTCTGACTGAATGTGTCAGAGGGAAGAATTCAGCAGCGACACGCAGAACAGGCGGCAGATTTTCAATAGGAAAAATCACTCCTGAGAAAAAAAACATGGGGGAGAGGAACCCGGTAAAATAAAAATTGAAGTGGTTGATATTTGTTACAAATGACGTTATCAGAAGAGAAATAGCCGCAAACATCACACCGGTAAGAAATCCGATCACAGGTGCTGATAAACTCCACAGAGGAACAAGCCCGAATGCCGCTACTACCAGGATTACTGCAAATGAGAAAAAAAGACCCTTTGTTCCAGCCCAGATTATTTCACCTATAAGTAAATCGTTTACTCCAAGCGGCGCTGAGAGCATCCCGTCGTAGACTTTGTCAAATTCCAGCCGGATGAAGGTCCCATAGGAACATTCGAATGCGGATGTAAACATGGCGGCTGTGATTGGCAGTCCGGTCGCAAGGAATGTGACATATGGTATTCCGCTCATCTCACTTATGTATCTGCTCATTCCCAGGCCTATCCCGGCCAGAAAAATGAGGGGCTCCAGAAAAGGCGGCAGGCCATTACTGATAAGGCTCTTTGTGTATACACGGTAATGACGATACCAGACACCTGATATTCGTTTCGTAAATGGAGGATAAAGCTGCTGTTTACTGGACCGCATTGAGTGAGCTCCCTGTGATCTTTAAGAACAGGTCCTCAAGATTTGACTGACGAAGAAAGTACTCTCCCGGGTTAAGCCTCGATACCGCTTTCTGCAGAAATAATTGATCACTGCTGAATACTTTTACAGTTCCGCCATTTTTATCGATTCTTGTATTCTGCTGAAGAGATGGTTTTATTCGGGAGTAAGCTTCCGGAGTGTTGATCTCAAGCACAAACGGCTCAATATGTTTTTTGACCAGTTCCTGAGGATTGCCTTCCAGACGTTTTTCTCCTTTATTCATGATAATCAGATTGTCACAGATATGGAATGCCTCTTCCATGTAATGTGTTGTCAGAAGTATAGTCATCCCCTGGCGTTTAAGCCCTCTTAATTTATCCCAAATAAGGTGCCTGACCTGGGGATCGAGTCCGGTTGTGGGTTCATCAAGAATAAGAAGCTTTGGTTTGTTTAACAAAGCCCGGGCTATTATAAGCCTTCTCTTCATCCCGCCGCTAAGCTCCCTGATACGAGCACTGTGTTTATCTGAGAGCTCCATGAAATGCAGAAGCTCATCTATGCGATGTCTGGCTTCAGGACGTGGAATGTTATAGAAGCGGCAGAAGACGTAGAGGTTCTGCTCAACATTCAGCTCCTCATCAAGATTGTTTTCCTGAGGTACAACCCCGGACAGATATTTTATGGCGAGAGGCTCAATCTGCGGATTAAAACCGAAAACAGATATTTCCCCCGCCGGTTCACAGTCCCTGTCGCTTGCCCCGTAAATCATCCGCATCATTGTGCTTTTACCAGCGCCATTGGGGCCAAGGAGTCCAAAGCAGATCGACTCCGGGACAGAAAAACTCAGATTTTTTACGGCTCTCACATTGCCATAACACTTATTGACCCGCACAGCTTTTATAACCGGCTCAGACATCTTTGGGTTCCACTAATTTAAGGGTCGAAATGGATGAAAACAGGTAAGAAATATACGATTCTTTAATATAATGCAGGGGTTTGCAGGATAGGATAATTTGGTTAATTAATGAAGGTCAGCTCACTGCGAGCTTCAACATTTGTTCTGCATCTGTTCTTCAGTGTATTTTTAGTTTCTTAACACCCAAATCAACACGGAGCTGTATATGAAAAAGGGATCCCCCTGGAAAATCGCCGGAATATTTCTTATAACGCTGATAGCCCTTGCATTAGCTGGTTTTTCGATTCTATGGATGATGTTCCCGCCGCAGAAGATAAAGAACATGGTGATTCCGCAGGTAGAAAAAGCGCTTGGCAGGAAAGTGCAGATCCAGAAAGCCGGACTCAGTATATACCCCTCAATCGGTGTTTCTTTATCCGGTGTGGAGATTTCCAATACAAACCGTTCAGGCTACTCACAGGATCCGTTTATCAGGCTTGGCCGTTTTAATATCTCGGTTGATGTTCTCTCGATTCTCAGGAGGCGCCCGGAGATCGGGAAAATCCTGATTTCCAATCCTCAGGTCCTCCTGGAAATTGACACATCAGGATCATTCAATTACAGCGATCTGGCAATGCTTGCAAAAGACAGCTCTTCTGTGAAGGAAAACAAAAGCGGCTCAATACCCATGCTTCCGGTTCCGCTTACTTTGAAGAGCCTGATAATCGAAAATGGTCTCATTCAGTATACAGACCGCAAGTCCGGCCAGCAGTTTGCAATTGAAGACATGGACTATGATCTCCGCCTATCTATTGACAAACAGCTCAAAGACATAAACGCCTCCGGCGGGCTCAGACTCAATCAGGTTTCTGTCAAAACAAAAGAGATAAAAAAGTCGCTCAGCAAGCTCTCGATCGCCCTGGATCATGATCTGGGGCTTGATCTGATTGACGGCAAAGCGCAGCTCAGGCAGTTGCGTCTCTCTCTGCAGAAAGTTGTTTTGAATCTCACCGGTTCAGTTGTCAATTTTAACAACAAACCGGAACTCGATCTGCTTCTTGATTCCGAACCGATTGCCATAAAAGATCTTCTGGCCGAAATTCCTGTTGAGCTTGTTCCTGTTCTGGCCGAGCTTACCGCTTCAGGAACTGCTGATCTGGCTCTTACGCTCAAGGGTGTCATCGAGGAAGGTAAGATACCGGTTCAGGGCTCTCTTAAGCTCAGTGATGCGATGGTGAAATATGTTTCTCTGCCCAAATCAATCAGCGGCCTGAACACGGAAATATTCTTTACAGACAGCAGCCTTTCGGTTCCTGATTTGAAAATGCAGTTCGGATCCAACCCGGTCAGTATCAGGGGATCTGTTGTAAACTTCAAGAAACCGCTGATCGATGCTTTTCTCAATGCTAAACTGGATCTTCTTGACTTCAAAGATGTCATCGAGCTTCCTTCCGGCGCCGCACTTTCCGGCATCATTGAAACTGATGTAACGGCAAAAGGTGTAGTTGATCCGGCAGATCATTCTAAGCTTGACATGACAGGAAATGCCCTTTTTAAAAACGTGTCCGTATTGTGGCCTCCTCTTGTCAAGCCGGCAATCATAAACGGGAATTTCACACTCTCATCGAAGGCGATAGGGGAGAATCTCGAACTAAAGATCGGGAAATCATCAACCACCATGTCAGCTGCGGTCTCAAATTATCTCAGTCTCATTTTCAAGGATAAGGATGGTAAAAATCCCCGCACCAGTGCTGATTTCAAGATCGTTTCCACAGAGCTCGATATCGATGAGTTTTATCCGCCTGCTCCAGAGAAAGCAGAGGAGAAAAAGGCTGCCTCAACCCAGAGTACTCCTCTCATAGCTCCGCTTCCCGGAGTGGACCTGAAAGGTACGATCAGTGCAAACAAGATTGTCTTCAAGGGCATAGAGATGAAGAACATGAATGCCCGGATTAATTCTATCAACGATGTCGCCGATATTGATATCAAAACCGGATTTGTAAATGGTTCTATTTCCGAAAATCTCCACATGGATTTACGTAATACAAATAATATAGCGTTTAAAAACAAGCTTTCGGTATCAAATGTGCTGATAAGTGATCTCCTGTCTCAGTTTAGAAATCTGCTGGCGCCAACCAATTCACTCAACACGGGTCTGAAGACAATCCAGAATACGCTTATCGGAAGTGTTAATCTGAATAGTGAGCTCGCAGGCAATGGCGCCACATCGCAGGACCTCACAAAAAATCTCAAAGGAGACATCTCGCTAAAAGTCCGTGACGGAAAAATATCAAATTCAATTATTGTAGAGAAAATGTCAGGTGTAGTAGAAAAATTTGTGTCAATTGATGATATCAATTTCAGGGATCTCTCGGCTCTTCTGAAGATAGATGATGAAAAAGTATTCTTCGAAAATTTAAAAATTCAGTCTGATGCTCTCGGGGATTTCGATGTAAAAGGAAGTATGGGGTTTGATGCCGGTCTTGATATTGAAGTGTGGAATCGGATGTCAAGGTCTGCCTCCTCTAAACTCCTTTCAGCACAGAGTGGAGTTAAGAATACACTGAAAGGGACGCTGGATAATGCTCTTAAAGGTACAGGGCTCGCCGGAGCCTCCGGGCTGCTTGATCAGGTCGGGATTCCTGCAGATAGTGATGGACGTGTTACATTGAAGATAGGGGTGGGCGGAACATCCTCTAATCCCAAGGCATCTTTTCTGGGTTTTGGGCCTGGCGCCAAAACCCAGGGTTCACAGCAGTCCTCTGCTAAACAGCAGGTTACTGAGAAGGTTCAGGATGTCATAAACCAGAAAAAAGAGCAGCTTCAGAAGAAGGTCGAGAAGACTGTTGAAGAGCAGCGGAGCAAAGTGGAAGCTGAAATTAAGAAACAAACACAGGAACAGAAATCCGCTATAGAGTCTCAGTTAAAAAAGCAGGAAGAGGAGCTGAAGAAAAAGGCTGCCAGGTTGAAGAAAATATTCTGATACTCGCCGTCAAGGCCTTGCCCTTCACAAGTTTCAGGGCAGCCCTTGATAAGGAAAAGGGGAAATTTCTGCCTCTCTGAAGTATACAAGGGCTTAGGAAAATGTCCCCTTTTGTAACTCTTAACTCTTAACTTGCGACTTGCAACTTGTGACTTGTGACTTGTAACTTGTGACTTGTAACTTGTGACTTGTAACTTGTGACTTGTAACTTGTGACTTGTAACTTGTAACTTGTAACTTGTAACTTGTAACTTGTGACTTGTGACTTGTGACTTGTAACTTGTGACTTGTGACTTGTAACTTGTAACTTGTAACTTGTAACTTGTAACTTGTAACTTGTAACTTGTAACTTGTGACTTGTGACTTGTAACTTGTAACTTGTGACTTGTAACTTGTAACTTGTGACTTGTAACTTGTAACTTGTGACTTGTGACTCAGTAGTTTACAACCACTTCTTCTCCGTCAACAACGACCAGCACCACTTCCGGTTCCTCTGTCATGAGTTCCTCAAGAAGTTCGGCATTGGGATCGTGTGCAAATCTGACCGCGATCAGATCGGCTAACTTTCCCTTAGAAAGAGTTCCCAGTGAGTCCCCCATGTTAAGTGCTTCGGCAGCATTTATCGTTACCCATTTAATCATCTCTGCCGGTGAAATGTGGGGATAAGATAACTTCAGGGAAAAGAGTTCATCAAAGAGGCCCATGAACCCGGGAGAGGTAACGCTTTCAGTCCCCAGGCAAATCCTGACTTCCCTGTTTAATGCCGCATCTAATGGGAACGATTTATGACCCATCTCCCGCATATAACTGTGGCATAGCACAACCGAGGCATTTTTTGATGCCAGATAATCCAGTTCGGATCCGTTTACATAATTGCAGTGAAAGCAGATCGCGTGCTCAGGGATCAGACCGGAATTGATAGCGTAATTCATGGATCCCATTGAGGTGTCCCCGAAGAGCCATGGTCGTTTACGGGTAATCTGGAATAAAAGGTCGCCTTTTTTTTCAGAAAAGGCCTGCAGTTCCTCGGCGCTCTCGGCCATGTGAGTTGCCCAGAGTGCATCTTTGCCCCTGTGATTGATAATCTCATACTGCGACTCAGGAGAGAGGGAATAAATTGCATAAGGGCCTATGCCTGATCCTGTCTTTTTTGATTTTTCTTTACTATGTGATATTGCTTTACGAACAATATCCTGCTCTTGCGCCGGGTCTTCCGGAGAGAGTTCATTGATGACCCAGGCACGTATAGATTGCTCTTCCAGAATCGGCCCTGAAAGACCGGTTTTTGAACTGTCCAGGACTGTTGTGATACCCTGGGCCAGCAGCTCTCTTATTCCCAGGTGTATGGAGGTACAGATAGATTCTGAGGTTGCCTGCCTGACCCTTGACTGTTTTTTTGCACTCCACGCGGCGAAGGTTTCTTCTCCGGATTTCTGTATTCCTCTGACAACACCTTCTTCGAGGTGTGTATGCATATTTATAAATCCCGGCAGTATAAGTGAATCACCCAGATTCACAATCCGGTCATCAGGACTTCTGCGGGCTTTCCCTCTGGGGCCCACGAATACAATTCTGTTTTCAGAAACTGTAACGGCGCCATTCTCAAGAATGTCACCGGCTTCACTGAGGATCCATTTGGCAAAGTAAACAGTTTCCATTTCATCAGGAAAATACATCAGGGCGATCAGTTTTTTAGATTAAGGGCCTCTGCAGTTTACTATTTTATCAGGGTCTGCTTGATTTGATAACCTAATTAATTGATCATGGCTGGTTGTAAACTCATAATCTATCAGATTACTGAGACTTACAGGATGATGGTCATGATCTCGAACCTAACCTGTCAAACCTGAAATGAAAGGACCGATTATGCGTTTTTCAAATATAATCGCCACTGTCGTCTCATTAGCCCTTAGTGCTGCCCCTGTTCTTGCCCAGGATGCACCTGCGCAGCAACCGCCCGGAGGAGGTTTTGGAAGCATTCTTCCCATGATGATTCTGATGTTTGTCATCATTTATTTCCTGATGATTCGTCCGGAGCAGAAAAAACAGAAGCAGCGCCTTGAGATGTTGAAAAATATCAAAAAAGGGGATAAAATCTTAACAGCTTCCGGAATGATCGGAACTGTAGGCAACATTAAAGATAATACTGTGATGGTAAAAATTGCTGAAAATACTGTTGTCGAGTTTACCAAAAGTGCCATCACAACCGTAATAACTGATGAAAAGGCAGTTGAAAAGGCAGAGGAGAAAAAGAAATAGTGTTTGATGTCAGGCTTTACGGGGATCCGGTTCTGAGGAAAACTGCGGAACCGGTCGAAAAATTTGATGATAATCTGAAAAGATTAGTTGAAGAGATGAACGAGACTCTTCGTGCCGAGGATGGTGTCGGGTTAGCGGCTCCTCAGGTTGGAAAGTCAGTCAAGGTGGTTGTCATAGATACAACTAACGGCGAAGCGGAACCTGTTGTCCTTGTTAATCCGGTCATTGTTGAATCTTCAGAGGAAATGATAACTTCTGAAGAGGGTTGTCTCAGTGTTCCGGGAATCAGTCTTTCAGTTCCCAGGCATGCTGTTGTAACTGTAAAGGCCTTTGATCTGAACGGGAAAGAGTTTAAAATTGAAAAGGCTGATGGCCTGATGGCAAAGGCGCTCCAGCATGAAATCGATCATCTCAATGGAATAATGATTGTGGACCATGTTTCTGTATTACAGAGAACCATGCTCAGCAGTAAACTGAAAAAAATGGCAAAGTCGGGCCGTGACAAGTCGCAGGTCTCATAAATACTTTTCCCTGGTTGTTTTTTGTACTGTTCTCTTTCAGTGCTCAGGCCCGCGCTTTATTGACCCTGATCCTCCCGGGACCGATTCGGGTAAACAGCTTCCCGGGACAGAGGATAATATCGATTTTTCTGAAGCCTTCGAGCCGGATATTGATCCGGCTCACTCTTCAAGTCCTGCCCCGGTTGTAGAATTTACCGGGACGGCCTCATTTCGTTTTCCTTTATTCAGTGTAGGCAGTGGCCGGGTACGTGTGGCACTGATACAGAATGTAAGCAGTGTCAATCTGTATTCAGTTGGAACAGTGGATATAAAAACATCTGATAAATCCAGACTGGAACCTTTCAGAGGAAGACTTGCTGTCAAAACTGAAAAAGAGAGCGAATCGGTTCTTCTGACTGCCTCTTGGGGCTCAAAAGCAGTTTCACTTCCCTGTACACTCTATTCCTCTAAGAACGACTATAACTTTATTGAAGCGGGGCAGGGGAGTTATCGCGGGTCTGTGATTCTGATCAGCGAGAAAAAAGGCTTAATTTCTGTAATAAACTATCTGGATGTAGAGGATTATCTCAGGGGGGTTGTACCACTTGAAATCGGCAAAAGAAATGAGAGTGAAATAGAAGCTTTAAAAGCACAGGCTGTAGCTGCCAGAACTTACACCTACAGGCGGATTCAGGAGAGAACAGAAAAACCTTTTGACCTGATCTGTACTGTTGCCGACCAGGTCTATGGCGGGGCTACTGTTGAAAACAGGGTGTCTGATCTTGCTGTCAAATTGACTAAAGATTTAGTGCTCGTTCATCAGAACGGCCTCATTACCGCCTACTACCATTCTACATGCGGCGGATCTACCGCAGACATTGAAAACGTCTGGGATAAGCAACCTTGCCAGTATCTGCGGTCCATTAAGGACACTGATTCTCTGGGTAGGATTTACTGCCGCATTTCACCTGCTTTTAAGTGGGAGGAGAAATGGTCAAAAGCACAGTTGTCCTCTATCATCTCAAAGTGGAGCAGGGTAATAGATAAAGGGAAAGAGTTCAAGGGAGATGTTAGAGATATTAGAATCGACAAGGTTTTCCCCTGCGGGCGTGTTGAGCACTGCACAATCTATGGTTCTCATTCAAGTATAGAATCAGGCCGCGACATTGTACGATTCATAATCCGGAGGGCCAGCCCTGTGAATGCTGTGCTTCGGAGCGCCTCCTTCAAAGTGGTATCATTTGACAAAAACGGAATAAGAATCTCAGGTACAGGGTATGGGCATGGTGTAGGAATGTGTCAGATGGGTGCTGTGGGAAGAGCCATTGCAGGGTTCAATTTTGAACAGATCCTTAAAGCTTACTATACCGGAGTCGCTATTTGCACGGCGGTTCCATCGGACAGAAAATGATGAAATTTATTGCTGATTTACATATACACTCAAGGTATTCACTTGCTACAAGCCGGCAGCTTGTTCCGGAAATGTTAGATCTCTGGGGAAGAAAAAAGGGCATCAGGGTTGTTGGAACCGGTGATGCTGTACATCCGGTATGGCTTGAGGAATTGAAAAAGAGTCTCCGCTCAGGCCCTGATGGACTTTACACGTTAAAGGACAGGATGTGTCTGCCTGAAGCCGGCGGCTACGGTCCTTCTGTTTCTTTCATGTTGACAACGGAAATAAGCTGTATTTATAAGAGATCCGGAAAAGTCAGAAAAGTTCATAACCTTGTTCTTGCGCCCGACTTCAGGACAATGGAAAAGATTCAGAAGAAACTTTCGGCTATTGGAAATATCCGCTCTGATGGCAGGCCGATACTGGGTCTGGATTCGCGTGATCTTCTTGAAATAGTCCTTGAGTCGAATCCTGATGCCGCTTTGATTCCGGCGCATATCTGGACGCCGTGGTTTTCGGCACTTGGATCCAGGTCGGGATTTGACTCGATAGATGAGTGCTATGCAGATTTGGCTGAACACATCTTTGCAGTAGAAACAGGGCTCTCTTCAGATCCTGCGATGAACTGGAGATGCTCTTTTCTCAACCGTTTTTCTTTAGTTTCTAACTCAGATGCACACTCCCCGGAAAACCTCGGCAGAGAGGCAAATCTGTTTGATACAGACCTGAGTTACACCGGCATTATGAAAGCCCTTAAAGAAAAGAGTAAAGGGTTTGTCGGCACTGTGGAGTACTTCCCTGAAGAAGGCAAGTACCACCTTGACGGCCACAGGAAATGCGGAATCAGGTGGGAACCCGAGGAGACCAGAAAACATGACTTGATCTGTCCAGTTTGTGGCCGAAAAGTAACCGTAGGGGTATATCATCGCATTTTCGAACTGGCGGATACTGATCCTGATAGGGGCAGCGGCAAAAACAGGAAAAAATTCATATCGCTTACGCCTCTTAAAAATATTCTTTCTGAAATTTACAAAGTCGGACCCGGAAGTAAAAAAGTTCAGGCGGTTTACGAGACATTAATCCGTAGACTTGGTCCTGAGTTTACGATTTTAATCGACACTCCTATTGATAAACTGCAAAGCGAGAGCCCCGATCTGGCAAAAGGAATTGAGCGTTTACGGGCCGGGAAAGTTCATCTTGAGGCAGGTTATGACGGCCTTTTTGGTTCAGTTAAAGTTTTAAGCTGAGCGTTTGTTATCTGCTAGCTCTGCATTTCAGCCAGATAGTATATGTTTTCTCTATCAATGAAATGGTCGAAGATTTCTTCATTGTGAGATATCATAAGAAAAGCACTTCCCTGTGATCTCTTCTCGTCAAGCATTGAAAGCACTTTTTTAACGCTGTTAAAATCAAGGCCGTTCAGCGGCTCATCGAGTATTATCAGTTGGGGCCCAAGAACCAGAGTCCTGAGGAGGTTCAGGCGCTGTTTCTGACCGCCGCTGAGATAAGCTACTTTTTTTCTGAGAAACTGTTCCGACAGGGGACCATCAAACAGCTCCAGAAGTACTTGACTAAGGCTTTCTGCTGTATGCGAAATTTTCAGCGGCAGCCCGCTGAATGTCTCAAAAACCGTAGATTCCAGGTTCAGGGCTTCATCGGCGTGCTGAAATACCATTCCGGCCCGCTTCCCCCAGATTTTTTCAGGCCATAAAGAAGAAGAGGTCCTCTCTGTAATGTTTATCCCTCCTATACTCATCCTGAAACTCTCAGAGTGATATATCCCCATAAGTATCTTTGCCAGGGTCGTTTTGCCGACACCGCTTGGAGCTTTCAGATAAGCCATGTCACCTCTTTTGATTGAAAGAGGCTTTACTGCGGTTTGTGACTTGTCGCTGTAAATGCAGAGAGTCCTGCCGAAAATCCGGAACTCCGGATCGAATTGAAGCACCATATCATCTGTTATACCTGATCCCTGCACAGGTCTTGGAGCTTGGAGCCAGTTAAGGTACTGGTCAGCCGAAAAATCGTGAACCTCAACATCCGGCTCCTGAATTCTTGATAATTCCTTGAAGTGAATGCGTGGGAGAATGTTCCTGTAATTCTTATAAATCTCACTTATGATTGAATAATCATGAGTAATGATCAGTATGGTAAAAGGATGTGCCAGGTATTTTGTGAACAGCAACTGAAGAAAAAGGTTCCTGTAGTTATTGTCGAGACTGCCGGTCGGTTCATCAAATACAAACATTGTAGGCTGATCAGAGAGCCTTTTTTCAAGGAACGCGTTTATTCTCTTAAAGGCCATTGCAAGAAGGATTCTCTGTTTTTCGCCCCCGGACGGACGATAAGGCTTGGGATATACATCGATAATTTTCCTTATCGCAGAATCACTTTCAGTCTGCCACAGGTAACTCAGTATTTCACTGTCATTTCCGGTATTAAGATTGCCTTCTGTCAGCTGATCTTTTATGGTCATCAGAGGATTCAGGTGTGAGGATGGCTCCTGGAAGACAAAGAAACTGTTCTGCCGGACTTGAGTTGTCCATTCATCGTGGAGATGACGGCCGTAGGCTTGCCCATCAATTGAGACTTCCAGCCCCTCCTGGTCGAGAAGACCGTAAAGTGCCTTGGAGATTATCGATTTCCCGATCCCTGATTCCCCGAATAGAAAAGTAATCTCATTCTGGTAAACAGGATACTTCTCTATACGGACTATGCCGCGGTTACCGGATTTGATTTCAACAGAAAACCGGCGTTCACTCATAATCTGTGCCTCTCTGCGTATCCGTTGGAGATATTATTGATGCTCAGGAGGGAGAAGACAATAAGGAACGCGACTGTTATTCCCTGCAGGTGCTGGAACAGAAGTCTGGGAAAGTATCCAGGATGAAAAATGGTGTAACCTATTGCAAGGATATCCTGCTTGCTGTCAATTTTGGCCAGAAGACTTCCGAGTGTGACGGGGATGCTCACTGGATTGACATCTGTTGAGAGCCCTACTGAGATTATAAAATCAACGCTGCACTGAAGAAATACGGCGATTCCGAAAACTGAAATGAGCTTGTTAATTATGTGTATGCGGCTGTTTTTCCAGAGAATATCAAAGTTGATGATTCTGTTTTCAGATACCCCGCAAACTTTCATAGCGTTGTAAAAATCAAGTTTACTGAAATGATCGATCCTCTCGCGCATCAGGTCAACTGTTTCAACAAAAATAAAAATGCTCATGCAGAAAGCCATCGCCGGGAAAACAGTCAAATTCCCATGTAATACACCTTTGTCAACCAGGGCCGCAATACCGATATAGCTGAACAGAACACCGACAATCTGCGGAACTGATCTTATCAGGTTTATAAAGAATGTCAGGCTGATGTAACCCGCTCTCTTTCCTTTCAACTGAAGATGATGCAGGCTTATGGTGACGCACCATCCAAGAATCAGCGTAAAGCATACAACCAGAACAGAAATTATGAAAGTATTTACAAATCCGGTAGCTACCCTCTTCAGTGCGGGTCCGTTCAGGAAGAGGATGTCCCATAGAGCCAGAAGACTGACCACAAGAATCCAGACAGCTATCCAGAACCGGTCTTTTCCGGAAAAGAAAGACACCAGCGGGTTATGCCTGTCTGTTTTCATATTTCATTGCTTCCCTGTGTGTCAGGAGATCTGTAAGGATCTCCGTTAACTTAACCACATAAAATATGCCCAGAATTATGAAAATGACTATGTCGTAGTTCTTGTAGAGAATCTGACGAAGCATTTCATAATTCAGATATCCATGAATATTGAGGGCCATCTCTATAATAACAAGTCCGGTAATCAGAAAAGATGCCTGTTCCTTGATCGTGGAAAGATACTGGAATCTGGCATTGCGGAAAATATGTTCGAATATGTGGCCATTAAAGTTCTTTACTGGTTTAAAGATCGACTTCAGAGATATGCCATCGGGTCTGTTGAAATCAAATGAGGTATGGAGGTTTTTAACTATTGCAGTATCTATATAACCCTTACGGCTTTCTGCTGTCAGGAAAGCGTAAAATTTATTTGAGTACATCACGAGTAAACCATTTGAGATTACCGCCAGAAGTATCATGAAAATTATGGAATCTGTGTTGAATTCTGTTCTGATTGAGTATGCAATTACATAAGCAGGGCAGAACAGAATGAAATGCATTATTCCCTTCAGGAGTGAAACTGAGAGTCTGGTGAAAATGTCACGCCATGAGTATTTCTTTTTCCGGGTATCATGCAGGCTGTGGTACAAGTGCTGTTTATGAGACACAAACCTCCAGATTGCCAGTGTCTGCACACCATAGTAGGTAAAGACCATGACAATGACATAAACAAAAATGAATTTGAAGAACATGCCGCCAAGGCGTGTAAATTTACTGATTGAGAGTTGTTCCTGAAGATGGGATTGCTGAAGCTTTTTATTGAACAGGTCTTCTTTTTTCTGCAGCAGATCTTTTGTAGTAGCAGCGTTCAGATCAGCTTGATCCGGGTAGAATATGTTCATCACATCTTTAAGCAAAGCCCTCTGGAACGGATCGCGTATATTTGAGACCGGCACATCTATGAGAGACTCAACCCGCGATTCCTGATGTCTGCTTTTTCCAGATTTAGTGCTGTAATATGCAAACATGGCAAGGAGCAGAACAGCTGTTACAAACAACAGTCCGGAAATATGCTCAATGATTTTTGATCTCATTATTTTGTTTCCGGTTTGCATTTTGTCTCAGTTCTCTCTTGGGCCGATCTCGATTAATCCGGACTTGTAGGAGACAGAGTAGGGTTTCCCGAGCAGCGACTGCTCTATATCCTGCACTATATATCTTGTGCTTTGTTCAAGCTGCCCGGTCACCTGGGATGAACCTGAGAGCCTGCACTGGATTGCGCTTTTAACTGTAACGACAGTCCATGATGGAATCAGCTTATCCTGATTAGTCATCTGATTGAAATATCCGAAAATCGAATTGTATGTTTCATTTACTGCCTGGATACGTTTCTTTACGATCTGTTCAACCCCGGCAAGATCGTTCTGCCTTGCGCTTGTGGCCTTTACAGTTGTTTTCCCGGCATGGAACACATCTGCAGAGCCGCTGTACCATCCGTAACGGCCGTTCTGTCCGGAGGTGAGCAAGTAGTGATTATTTCCGTGGCGGAATACTCTAATCACCTGCTGATCTGCTTTGATTGTAAAAGAAGGTGTTCCCGATGTGCTTCCGGTGTAAACTTTGATATCTTTTTTTAACAGAACAGAATCGTTTAGAATACTGCAGTTGACCAGAGCTTTTAGCAGGAGTTTATCGGTTGACTTGTTTTTTTTGGGTAAATAGTATGTCCTGCCCTGGCAGGACAACCGTACGGCCTCTGTGATCTGGTCTCCCATCAGTTCATTCCGTTTAATGACCTGAAAAGGGGAGAACGGGGGAAAGCGATTTTTTTCTGTATCAGAAAGTGGCTGTTCGTATTGGTCAAAAATTGCAAAATCCTGAAGCTGCGGAACAATTACAATGTCTGCCGCGGTCAATTGAACCACAATGATTAAAATAGAGATGAGAGATAATTTCATCGGTTTTTGTTAAAACAGGGCGGCTGACCGGTGTCGCAGAGAGGACACCGGAGCTGCCCCTGTTCTTCTATTTTTTCTTTGTTTCCTGCCATTTTTCAATGGTGGAGAGCTGTGATGCTGTTCCGTAAAGGTCGATTGACTTCTTGTCAAGCTGAGTGCTGAAATATGCCAGCGAGGGCAGAGAGAAGAGCCAGCTTCCAAGGGCAAGTTTCTGGTCCAGCAGATCGATCTCCCTGGCGTAGGCCTGTTTATCGCCGATTTCATGAGTTGACATGAAACCGTAGATGTAGTCAAGAAGCTGGTGATACCTTTTCTTTTCGGGGCTGTCTTCTCCAAGATCGATTCTGAAAAAATTGCGCTCTGCCTCAAAGGACTGTGGATCTATGATTTGTTTTCCTTTTCTGTCAATAGCAGTACGCAGGTTGATCTGATAGGTTTCAAAATCAGGCTGTCTGAGGAAAATGTTATACATGTCAAATAAAAAGTTGCTCCTGTAGCCGCTTACGGCAACCAGTACCGCATCATATTCCCCTTTACGTATCTCATCATTCTGTACGGCATTTACTTTTATCTTGCCGCCAAAAAGGCCCGGATCATTCATTATCTCGACCAGATCGGCAAGCTCTTCCCTGAAGTCATGATTGAGGCAGGTCTGGATACGTACCGTATCAGGGAGAATAGAAAGATCCGGTTCGGGTTTATCTTTAAGCGGCATTACAATTTCTTCTTCAATGTAGTAGGATGTTGTCGGGAAGACGCTGTAGTTAAGATATTCCTCGTAGTTGTCACCCGAGCCGCGATAGTTTGCAATATGGCGCTGCTGCTCTGTGCCGGTTCTGAAAAACCTGCGCATCACTTTTTTATTGTCAATCATGCTGCGGAGTGCGGTACGCTGCTCAAGAGAGAGCTTCTGGACGTTATAGAAGAGAGCGAAAAAACAGGTGCTGATACTTGATTTGTAAAAATAGTCTCCTGTGTCACCCAGAATCGGTGAGATTGCGCCGAAAGGAGTGCTTAATAGAGTGTTGATGTTCTTGTTTTTTAACTCAGTTGTAAATGTGCTGTTGTCAATATATGGCATAAGCACAACGTTTGAAAGAAATGTATTGTAATCGGGTGATTTAATATAATGTATGGTGTTTTCAACCTCTCCGGCCTGAAGATAGGGGCCTGTACCGGTGCTGTAAAAGGATGCATCCAGTTCAGAATCAGACGGCAGTATTTTAAAAGAAAGCACTTCCTTTATATCGCCTTCTGTCCATATCCTGTCCCCTCTGAACTGTAAACGAACCTCTCCGTTTTCATCGGGACCGGAAAAGTCAAAATCGGGAATGGCCTGTGAAACAAGTATGTAGTCAGGTGATATGCTCCCGAGCTTCTGGATACGGCTCAGGGTAAACTTGAGGTCCTTTGCGGTAAATGAGATTTCTTCTTTTTCACTGACTGAAATCTTTTTTTTGTCAATTGCAACAGAATAGCTTGAGTGCCATTTCTTTTTCGGCTTCAATCTGATCACTACCTGGCTGTTCTCATCAATCGATATGAACTCGCCAAGGCCGTCTTCGTAAGTGACTCCGCTGGGATTTGCAGAAACATTGAAAATTCCGTCAAACATCACTTCGTCAAGCTTGTCAGCCAGTGGAACCGCACTGGGAACGTGCGGATCGATTCTTGGCTTCTGGTGTGCTATAAACGGCAGCACGACCTGATCTTTAAGGTTTTTGGCGAAAACAAAGTAATACACAAGTCCACATGCGGCTATTGCAGCCACTATTCCTGTTATGATTAATGCTTTTTTCATGTGTGCTCCTTTATCGGGGTTCATCAGTTCTTTTTAATGATTGGTTTCTGTACCATTACACTCAGTGAATGAACCCTGAAGGATGAATGGTAAAAGCTGATCTCAAGAATGTTTCCCTTCCCTTTTGTCATCTGAACTGGCGTTATCTGACATTCATAATTGTTCGAAGCGCTTGGTGCGGTGATTACAAACCGACCCTCATTCTTAAGCTGCCTTTTGTTAAGAGAAATCTCGTCGTACCACTGCTCTGTTGCAGCATTCTCCGCAATTTCCTTAGGAAGTTTGATATTGACATCGTAGACCGGGAAGTTTGCTTCTGTCGGGATGTCCACCATGAAACGCACTACGTACTTGTTTTTGCCACGCTTGTTGTCCGTTATCGGCACGGCAAAAACACGCCTGTAGTCCTTCGGCTTTACAATCCATTTAGCAGATAACGGATCACACTCGGCTATTCGCTGTTTGATTTTTTTGTCGTCACCTGTGTAATGCTTTCCATGTGTAACCACAGCGCGTGCTTTTGCGACTCCATTGTCATTTGGTTTAGCCATGAATTGTTCATAAAGCAGAGAAATTGCTTTGGCCGGAAACTCATTTTCTTTCATTTTTCCAAGGTGTGCTATAAGATCTGCTTTTCTTTGAGCCAGCTCTTTTTTCGATCCGGAGGAGAATGTCACGTCGTAAACCGGCAGAAAAACTGAATCGGAATAGAGAGAGTCGATGTTTTCAAGGGTGTTTACATTTTCCTCAAGGAATTTATTGATGCTGTATCTTGAGACTCTGTCGATTCTGGTGTACAGGCTGTCTTCAAGTTCCTCGACAACAGAGGATTTAAACGGGAAAATCTCCGCAGGATTTAGAAAGTTGATGTCTTCATGGAGTTTTCTAAGTTTCTCTTCTGAGACAGACCACTGATTGTTATTAAGAGCTGCTCCAATAGAGTGGCTTTGCTCTTCGACAGACATTTTATCGAGAGGTCGGTATTTCTCAATCAGAATGTTTAGATGACTGTTCTGTTTGAGAATCGCAAGCATAGTGCTGTAATCTTTCTGATCTTTGTAACTATTGAGCTGCGGGACAAGTGTTTCTGCTTCTTTGTATTGCCTCAGCACTCTGCCTGTTTCATCCGCCAAACTTTTGATATCTGCGTTAAGGGCCCCTGTGCAGCGGTATCCAATGTACTTGCCGAATGTGGGTTGATCCATTTCAGATGGAAGCCTGCTCTGAACTCCGGATGTCTTAGTGGCAGCCTCTTTGAAAAAACCATTTGAGGGCATCTGGTTCAGTTTCGCCACTACATCATTGATTTTTCCCAGTTGCTCTTTTGCCGCTGTATAGGCCTGGCTTCTGGTGTCAAACTCCTTAACGAACTTTTCCAGCGCAATGTAGTCTGCAGGAGTAGTCAGACCGGCGGTTTTGTACAAAACTCCTATTCTGTAAAGTTGACCGATAAGGTACGCATCATTATCAAACTGCTTTGCATCTTCCTTTCCGGAGAGTCTCTGGTCATAGAAGGGGACAACCTCATTGAGCCTGCCTCCTATTACAGTCTGTGCTTCGGAAATGACAGTGCTGGGAAGTTTCGCTTTCAGTTCAAAAAAAGAGATGAATGCATCAACCGATTTTACCAGTTCAGAGGGGTTTCCTCTGCATGCGAATTCTTTATTGAAAAAATCCAGAACAGAAAGATAGTTTGCCTGAAATTCCATTTCCTCTTCAAGATCAGACTTTAAAGCCTTGTAATTTTCATACGCTTCGTCTTTGCTGTTGACAATACCTGCAGGAAAGATGCTCTCGATTGCCAGAAGTTCTTTATAGACATTTCCAAGCTCTGAAGAGTGAGACTTAACTGTGTCTATGGCCTTTGCGAAATTGACTCCGTCAAGGTGGTAGCCGGAACCGATTGACTTATATGTGCTGCGGTCAACTTCGTTGTTTTTGAAGATTTCCTTGAAGGCAAGGTGCTTGTTCTCGAATCTGAAACGCCACTGGGGTGCATACCTGTACTCGACTTGAAGAATTACATCGTTCTGAGGTTTATCAACGAGGAAATAGTATCCGGATGAGTTCTTATGAATCGGGTAGACACTTTGAGTATCTGTAGTCGATTCATCTTTGATTTTTTCCCCGGGTCTCTTTTTATCAATCAGTTCAGATGTAAAAGAACTGTTGAATGCTTCTTTCTGCTTGATATTCAGTACAAGGTAGAAGTTGTCTTCCTGGGGTGATGGAAATGATAGGAAATATTTTTTTCCTTTTTTCAGTTCAAAATTCTTCTTACCGCTCA
Source organism: Fibrobacter sp. (assembly GCA_012515615.1). GTDB lineage: Bacteria > Fibrobacterota > Chitinivibrionia > Chitinivibrionales > Chitinispirillaceae > JAAYIG01. The sequence continues at coordinate 1,863 of JAAYYB010000214.1, read as the reverse complement.
TAAGCTCTATATAGCCGCTTTCTGCCGGAGAAAGCTCGGGCTTTGGTTTCAACTGCTTATACGAGGAGCATCCTGCAATCACTAATATGGCGGCGAGGTATAAGTTACGTAATTTCATTAATTACCTTCCTTTTTTATAGAGGTCCGTAGTAATATCGGGCAAAATTAAAATATAATGACTGGAGCGCTACTTCTGGCGCTTTTTTATGAATTTTTCTATATTTATATATACAAAAAAATCTATACAAATGAAATACATTTGAGTTACTATGGAAAATTACTCTCTGATCAAGCTACTTCAAAAGTTTCCTTCAGAATCTGTTAATAATTTAGAAGAAAAGGTTATTGCCGAACTTGAAGGCTCCGGGGCAGGATCATCTATTAATGGTGCTTCCATCGCTCTGGCAGTGGGGAGCAGGGGCGTTACCGATATTCTGCCTATCGTTACTGCGACTGTGTCATTCATAAAAAGCAGGGGCGGTAATCCTTTTATAGTTCCTGCAATGGGAAGTCACGGCGGAGCAACCCCTCAAGGGCAAAGTGATTTGCTTGAAGCTTACGGCATCTGCATCCGAAAACTTGGAGTACCGATAAAATCCTCCATGGAAGTTGTTGAACTGCCCTGTGGGGAGTTAAAGAACCGCATTTTTATGAGTAAACCCGCTTTCGAGTCCGATGGAGTCATTCTGATCAACAGGATAAAGCCTCACACTGATTTCCACGGCAGCTACGAAAGCGGTCTGGTAAAGATGGCTGTAATCGGGCTGGGCAAACATGCTCAGGCTATGGAAATTCATAAATTCGGTGTTTACGGACTTAAAGAGCTTATTCCGTTATCGGCTCAGAAGATTTTTTCCACTGGAAAAATCATCCTTGGTTTGGGAATAGTTGAAAATTGTTATGATCAGACTCTGCATATAGAGGCCATTGCGCCTGAAAAAATCATGGAACGGGAACCGGCACTTCTTGAGCTTGCCAGGAAGAACATGCCCTCCCTGCCGGTTGAGAATATTGACGTGCTGATTGTAGACAGAATCGGAAAAGACATAAGCGGGGTCGGGATGGACCCTAATATTATCGGGAGGATGAAAATCGCCGGTGAAGAGGAACCATCCTGTCCGCATGTTAAGAGTATTTTTGCGGCTGACCTTTCAGAAAAATCTCATGGAAATGCACTTGGAATTGGTCTGGCCGATGTTATTTCAAAAAAACTGTTTAGAAAAATCAATTTTGATGAGATGTATGAAAATGTGTTTACAAGTACATTTCTGGAAAGAGCCAAAGTCCCGGTTGTTGCCGAAAACGACAGAAAAGCACTGGCTTTTGCCCTGAGAAACTGCGGTGCCGTAGAGCTCAAAGATGCGCGGATTGTCCGCATTCAGGACACTCTTCATCTCGGTAAGATCTGTGTCTCCGAAAACCTGCTTACTGAGCTGGATTCAAATAAAAACATTGAACAGCTCCCGGGCTTCTACAAACTGTTTGATGGGGATTTTCTAAGCCCTTCTTTTGAATTATGATAGAATTGCTTGTTATTGCAGATGATCTGACAGGTGCAGCGGATACCGGAGTTCAATTTACAAAGAACAGAATTTCCACTGCTGTAACCGATCTTGGCAGCTTGAATGACGCTGTCCTTTGGAGTGATTTCAGTGTGCTTGTCGTAAATACCTCTTCCAGACACTCTACATCGGAAGATTCTGCTTTGAAAGTCAAAATGGTCTGTGAAGCAGCTGCAAAGAGAGGTGTAAATGCTTTTTATAAAAAGACAGATTCAACCCTGAGAGGCAATATCGGCGCAGAACTCCAATCACTATTGAGATCCGCAGGGCGTGAAAGGGTAATGTTTATCCCGGGATTTCC
>JAAYYB010000024.1 GCA_012515615.1 Fibrobacter sp. | reverse complement strand
GCATATTGTTGAGAACAAAAGATACCGGGTAATGTCATACAGGCAATCGCTAGCAGAGCTGAAGATTTGAATGCATTATATATTGTATTCATTAATATCCTCGCTTACCGGTATTGCCTGAAAATTGATATGGTACACGCGGTTGATTTTTATTTCACTTGCTGCAATATCGAGTAGTTTTTTTCGAAATTTCTGGATCTCAGTTTTAACAAGAGCAAATCCATCATCCGATAATCCAAGAACAACACAGGATATATCGCGTGCACAACTTTCAATTGTATCTATTGAACTTGCAGCTAATGCAAGATTCTGGATGTGGAAATTTGATACGGTAAGCGACCGGACTTCATCCCCGGTAGTAATAATAGGATCACACTGGACATATCGGGTTCCTTTTTTCTCAATAAACCCAAGACTTAAAAGCAGCTTAACTGCATCCCGTGCATCTGCTGCTGCAATAGCAGGTTTGAGCATTTTCCCGAGGCGCTCATAATCATTACCGAAATCACAAGTAACAACAAGTTCTCTAATCGCATTAAAATACCACTTCGAATAGACATTATATTGCTGATTTAGAACCATTCGGGCAGCATTCCGTTTATTGTATTGCGAAAGCTTCCCGAAATAGTAGTTCCTCTGTTCGACAGTTGAAGCCTGATTAAATGCTACAAGATCATTAAAATAAGAGAACGATTTATCTTTTAATTTAAGCACATTATTCAATTTTTTGATAGATTCTGCTGTCAGGTTTTTTTTACCATCAATGACATGTTTAATAAAACTTTTGGATTTGAATCCCGCTTTATTTGCGAAATACTGGTAGGAAAAAGCTTTGTTGAGTGATTTCTGCTCGTTATAGAAATCCTGCAGGAATTCCCGATAATTGAAGTAGTTAATAATAGGAATCATCATTTTCCTCGTCTCGTTCATAGTAGTAAGATACTTTAAATTTGGAACATATCTACTGGCAAATGTTGGCATATTGCAGAAAAAGTTCTCTGCTGAGAGAACGATTGAAACGCCCCTATGCTTCTGGAGCATTTTATAAGGCATTTCAACATAGTTCAGGAACTATCGATCGAGACGATCACCACCCATGACTTTAAGTACTTAGGAATTAAGTCACGCTTTCTTCTCCGGGTTGATTCTGGCACTTACAAGTTAAGTTATTTTTTAACCTGAGGTGACCTGGATTGCTATCCCGGGCTCAACAAAGATTGTCAGGTTGACCATCAGTGAAACATGACTTAATTTATGTAGCTTGAGTCTTTATGATTTTTGGAATAATTGGATTTTTTTTAGTCAGGTGGTATTATGCCTAATGCAGTAATTGTGGGAACACAGTGGGGAGATGAAGGAAAAGCGAAGGTAATTGATTACCTGACCGAGCGTTCTGATGTGATAATCCGCTTTCAGGGCGGTGCAAATGCAGGCCACACTGTTATTGCCAATGGCAGGAAATTCGTTTTTCATCTGGTCCCGTCTGGAATAATGTACCCGGATAAAACCTGTATTGTAGGAAACGGTGTAGTTTTTGACTGCGAGCAGTTTCTAAAAGAGGTCGATGAGCTCAATGACTTTGGTATTTCTGTTGAAAACAGGCTTTTTGTTTCAGATCTCGCTCACCTTGTACTTCCCTATCATAAAGCGCAGGATAATGCGGCAGAATCTAACATGGGCCAGGGTAAAATCGGAACTACCGGAAGGGGAATAGGACCTGCCTACTCCGACAAAGTATCCAGAATCGGACTGCGGGTTGGTGATCTGAGAGACTGGGATCTGTTTACAGAGAAATTTACAGCCAATTTTGAACTTAAAAAGAAACTGATACAATCAGTTTACAATTCTGATTTCAAACTCTCGATTGATGAAATTCTCGGCAATTACAAGGTAATACGGGACCGGATGCTTTCGTTTATAAAAGATACCGGTTTTTTATCCTTTGACGCTACACGGAATGGGAAAAGGCTGCTTTTTGAGGGAGCTCAGGGTACATTTCTTGATATAGATCATGGCACCTATCCATTTGTCACATCATCAAATACCCTTTCGGGATATGCGTGTCCGGGCTGCGGCATAGGTCCATCGGCTATCAATCATGTGATCGGGATAACAAAAGTTTACACGACCAGAGTTGGAAACGGTCCATTCCCCACTGAGCTCAATGATGCTACAGGAGAAAAACTCCGTCATGAGGGTGGCGAGTTCGGTGCAACTACCGGCAGACCGCGCCGTTGTGGATGGTTTGACAGTGTTATGATCAGAAAGTCGGCACAGTTAAATGGTCTCACCCGACTTGCGCTTACAAAACTTGATGTGCTCAATACTCTGGACACAATAAAAATCTGTACACATTACGAAATTAACGGTAAAAAAACCGAACAGTTTCCAACCGGAATCCATGATCTCTCCAGAGCTGTTCCAGTGTACACAGAGATGGAAGGCTGGAAATGTGATATTTCAGGATGCAAAACGCTTCAGGATCTTCCGTCAAAGGCTCTTCAGTATATCAGAAAGCTCCAGAACCTCTGTTATGATATCCCGATTCTGATTGTTTCAATCGGACCTGATCGTAATCAGACAATTGAGGTTGATCCCCTGGTCTGATTGCCAGGGCTACAGAAAATATTCCGGTTACGGAATCGTATTAGTTTTCTCTTCCGGTAATCAGATAAGCCACAAAGAAGGCATTCTGGTTACCCGGAACACCTGTTCACTCAAAAGAAAAAGAGCGATATTTATGATTCTTGTGGAAGTAGCCAACACTTTCCTGGTGAATATGGGGAAAGATTTTGTGATCCTGCTCAGAGGTGAAGACGATAAACGGAGCCTTCCAATCTCTATCGGCCAGCTTGAGGCACAGTCTATAGCCATTGAGCTCAATCAGATTCCCTTTCCACGCCCCCTCACTCATGACCTGTTCAAAACAGTACTTTTAGAGCTTGATTGCAAACTGATCCGAATCGAGATTACCGACCTTATCGATGAGACATTTTACGCAAAGCTTATCATCAGAAAAAATGACAGAGAATTAGAAATTGATTCGAGGCCAAGTGATGCCATTGCTCTTGCACTCAGATTTTCTTCTCCAATTTACGTAGAGGAAAAAGTAATGGATGAGGCAGGGGTAATTATCACTGAAGAATCCACCATTGAAGAGAAACCGGCAGCAGAAGAAGAGCCCGCTGAGGAGACGGAGCTTACCCCTCTTGAAGCACTCCAGAAACAACTCAAAACTGCTATCCAGGAAGAGCGGTATGAAGATGCCGCAAGGATTCGTGACGAGATAGACAAAACAGCCAGATCAAACTGATTTTTTTATCTCAGAGTGACTGCAAAAATGCGTGATTCTCAAGAAGCTGCTCATAATTTATATTTTCACTCTGCATTCCGGTAACAGATTTTCTGGTTGTACAGACAAAAGGATTGCAGAAGCAATATTCAACGCAAGTAACTTTTCAAGACAGGATCAGCAAAATGCTACGGGTGTTTCTCAACGGTAAAATACGTGATATCCGGATCACGGGTGCCAACCTGGAATACGAAGGAAGTATCACACTTGATGAATCATATCTGGAACAGGCCGGAATTCTCCCCAATGAGGAAGTGCATGTTCTTAATGCTGATACCGGATCAAGAATCATTACTTATGCAATCACTGGAAAGCGCGGCTCAGGAATAGTGCAGCTCAACGGCCCGGCTGCCAGGCTTGGCATGGTTGGTGACAGAATTATGGTTCTTTCTTATGCTATGCTTTCCCCTGAAGAAATCGCAACACATAAGCCCAAAATCATCTGTGTAAACCCGGGCAAATAAGTTCTGTTTTGGTATGAGCAATGTTTTTACCTTAATTTCGATCATACTGTTCTCTGGATTATCTATCCTTATCGGGTCTATGAAAACAGACAGCCCTGAGGTTGGCATAAAAAAGAAAACAGTTGTGACCACTGTGCCGCATATCGGAAGTATAGAAATTCTTAATGGCTGCGGTATTGAGGGTGCTGCAAATAAGGTAGCCGATTTCCTGCGGTCCAGAAATTTTGATGTTAAAAATATTGGAAATGCGCAAGCCTGGAACTACCCATACACCATGGTTGTCTCCCGCACTCTTGACACAACAGTTGCTTTTCAGGTTGCAAATGCCCTGAAAACCGATAAAAAAACAATAATACGCAACAATGAAAACCTATACGATGTTACAGTGTTTATAGGGCCTGATTTTGCAGAGAGGATAAAGTGAAGAATACAGCCGAAAAACCGCTGGGAGGAAAAGAGCTGGTTGATGTAGTGGTCAAGTCTGCACAGGAGAAGCTCGCAGAAGAGATTGTTGTGATAGATATCAGTGAGCTTCATGGAACAGCAGACTGGTTTATTATATGCCAAGGCGACAACACCGTGCATAACAGCGCGATTGCCGGTGGTATTGTTGGAAGTACAAAAGAACTTGGCACCCGACCATGGCGCGAAGAAGGAAGTGAAGAGGGAAGATGGGTTTTAATCGATTACTCTGATGTCGTAGTCCACATAATGCTTCCTGAACTGCGCACCTACTATGATCTTGAGGAACTCTGGTCAAAAGGGAAAAGAACCGATATTCCTGGCGCCTCATCCTGAAATGCCGGAGCTGACACTGCGGAGCTATCTGCAAAACAACTTGCAATCAGCACTCAATCAGGCATTCCCTGCTCTTGTGTATCGGGTAAAACCAGAATCTTTTTATCTGTGCAGAACGGGAACCGCAGACCTTTGTACCCCCGTTGCCCTACAAATTTCATCAAGTGTCGCTATACCTGCAGAGCAGGCTGCACGCAGGATCATGACGCATTTCCCGTGGAACATTTCATTTGTGCAACCCGACACTCAGCTCGAACAAACTCTTCAAAACGGATTTATAAATTTCCGGATAAGCGCACAGTACCTTCATACCTGTTTGCTTGACAATGCGAAAGTGGAGCCGCTTTCTGCCAGACACAGCATTCTTGAGAAGACCAATGCAGTTATAAAATACGCGGAAGTAAAAAGCCCCGGAGTTATAAATGGCAATCCCGAACTGCTTGTTGAACAGGAAGAGATTTTACTGCTGAAAGCAATAGCTCTTCTGGATACCGATTCAGTCTGGAACAGAAGCTCAGCGGTTCTTTTTACAAATCAAATCGCTGCCATCTTTGAAAGATTTTATCTGAAGCATGCTGTTTTTACCGAATCAATCGAACTGACATACGCAAGGATACTGCTGGTTCGTGCAGTTCACAACCGCATCTGTTCCCTACTCAACAAGGCGGGGATCAACGATTCTTGAAATGTTCAGCAAGATGATCAAGCTGTCCTTGTGACGGCTTGATTTTGGGACTCTTTGTTCCAAGATTTTTCATGGAAAGAGAGATTCGGCGTTTCTTTACGTCCACCTTGAGGATTTTAACATCAACTCTGTCACCGACTGAAACCACCTGTTCGGGACTCTCTACATACTCATCCGCAAGCTGCGAAATGTGTATCAGGCCATCACATACTGCATTAATATTAACAAACACTCCAAAAGGAGTGATATTAGTGACCTTTCCGGAGACGATCGCGCCCTCAGTGACTTCTGTCAATTTGAGTTTCCGTTTTGCTTTGGTTGAAACGGCTGAAGCAAAACGTTTTCCCACGCTGATGTGATCGATGAGTTTCTTGTCTATATAAATTTTTTTAGTGATGTCCTCTGTACTGAACCCTCTGAGAATTACCGGATCACTTACTATGGTTTCTACAGAGGCGTTGAGTTGATCACAGATCTCCGAGAACCAGGGGTAGAAATCAGGATGAACAAGCGTTTTGTCAAGCATGTCATCAGAACCCGGTAAAATGATAAAGCCGGCAATATTTCTGAAAACCACTTCAGAAACACCCTGTACTTTAAGGAGATCATTTTTGACGAAAATCTGCCCCTGAGAATCAGCGGTTCTTATAGACTGAATAATTTTATCATTTACTATACTGATGTCTTTAATCTGTGAATCGGAAATTTCCTTTATGGATATACCTTCACAGAGTGCGGAGAATGCAGAAATTCTCTTTATTATCTGAATGAACGCCTGTTCTGAGATTAGATTCTGAAGAGGATGTACCTTATAGAATCCGGTACCGATATCAGATATAAGCGACATGGGCTTAAGATACTGTATAGCAGCAGTGAAAAGCTGACGCTGCGTTTCCTCAGTAAAGAGAGTCGAGAATCCCTTCTGCATCCATTGTGACTGTAACAGGTCGGCCGATGCAGTTTCAGGTGCAAAGGTCGAAATTACCGGAGCCGGTTCCAAACCGGCAACAGCCTGAGTCAGAACTGGTTCTATAACTTCGATTTCTGAACCTTCAGGAATTAAAATCGCAGAAGGCTTGTGTCGGGTTATGAATTGACGAAGTCTTTCTGTAGAAACTGTTTTTCCGGGAACAGGTTTACGATCGGTTGTAGAGCCCAGAAGTCCGCCCTGTCCATTTACTGCGAGTAAGAACAGATTTTTTTCAGAAGCGCTTGCGATCAGTAAAGGTCCACGGTTTTTCTCTGCAGAGTACTGCTTTTCCAGCTCAGTGGTCAGAACCTTGCGGGCCCATTCCACAGCATCTTCCTTGAGACGCTGCTTGACGTCTCTTTCGACTATCGGCTGGAGAAGTCTCAGCTAGCACTCATCTATAGCTTCGCATATAAGATCAAAACCGACTGAATCGGGATTGATTATAAAATGATGTCTGAGGAGTTCGGTTATTCTGAAGAGCTGAACGCCGAGTTTCAGGCGTACCAGTTTCTTCTCTTCATCAACACAGAAACGAAGTATTTCCTCTTTTGATAGTTCCTGTACCGGAATAGACTTATTTAAATAGCTTGAATATGCGGGATCTTTTTTGTTTTTTGGAATCACCTCTACAAAACCGTCATCATAGGCAAATTCTCTTGCCATCGCACGGACAGTTTCATCGTAGGCAAAACGTTCAGCCAGGATATCCTTGACACCCTGAAGAACCTCTTCTACTGAGGAGAGTGATGGATCTTTTCCGATAAAGGGAGCAGCAAGTTCTTCAATTGGAATTTTTTCTTCTTCCTGCTTCACAACCAGATCAGCTATGCTGTTGAGCCCCTTTTTTAAAGCCAATTGTCCTTTGCTTCTTGGATTGGGGCGCAGAGAAATCATCAGGTCATCAAGATCAAAAGAACTGGATGTCAGGTTTACTCGTTTTTCCACAGCGGGAGTAAGCTTGTCAGCTTTTTTTAAAGCAGTGATAAGTCTTTTCTTTTTAACAGAGAGTTCCTCCATGCCCTGGAGAAAATCATAGATTTCCCAGAGAGAGGAGATTGAGAGTTCGATGGCGATTTCAGGTTTATACTCTGCGATGTAATAAGGAGAGTCGCCTTTTTCAAAAGCCATACAAATCAACTCCGACAGAGCTGTCGGGATGTTCCACTTATCAGAAATCTGCTTAGAAAATTCAATCATGAAGTTAAACTATCGAGGAATGATTAATATCTTTTATTGGATCAGTTAAAAATAGGAAATGCAATAATAATATGCAATAAAATAGTTCTGTGTTTTTTTTGGTGATGTATGGAAGGTGTGATTAGAAACAGCAAGGGCGGGAATTTCTTCCCGCCCTTGAGATTTCGGCAACTTACTTTTTCTTTGCCGGAGCTTTCTTTGCAACTTTTTTCACTGCTTTTTTAACAGCCTTCTTTACCGGTGCTTTTTTTACAGCTTTCTTTACCGGTGCTTTTTTTACAGCTTTCTTTACCGGTGCTTTTTTCACCGCCTTCTTCACAGTCTTCTTTGCAGGGGCTGCTTTTTTCTTGGCGGCTGCTTTTTTAACTACCACTTCACTACCTCCTTCTAAAGGAAATAATACGTGTAAAAAGGATGCAGACATGGATTTTCATTTTTCCAGGCCTGCGGTTTATTCTTTCTACTGGTTGTTTTCATTTGTTAATTCGGTTCGTTAACTTCACTTTTAATTTTTGTTTGTTACTTTCAATCTTGCTATAATAATAAGCTAAAAGAAAATTCATGTCAAGTTTTTTTTTTTACAATTCCAACTTTTTTTCATACAAAGTTTGCTGCGACCTTCTCCACCCCTTTACTTTTGAGTATAAACTCAATCGCCTCAGCAGGTTCATCAGTTACCTTCATAAGCGAAAGATCGGCGTCTTGAATATATCCATGGTGCAACATTGTATCCTTCAACCATGTCACCAGACCGTTCCAGTAGCTTTTACCCATCAGCACAAGCGGAAGGGATGCGACTTTCTGAGTCTGGACAAGAGTCAATACCTCAAACATCTCATCCATGGTTCCATAACCGCCGGGCAATATAATTACTGCGGATGTGTACTTAAGAAACATGACTTTACGGCAGAAGAAATGTCTGAAGTTAAGCATGGTTTTAATGTGCGGATTGGGAAGTTGCTCAAAAGGGAGCTGGATGTTGAGCCCGATAGATTTTCCGTTTTCCATTGACGCCCCCTTGTTTGCAGCTTCCATTATTCCGGGACCGCCGCCGGTTATCACGCCGTAACCGTTTTTTGCTGCAAGTCTTGCCGTCTCAACGGTCATTTTGTAGAAATCATGGTCTTTGGGAGTACGGGCAGAACCGAATATTGTAATGCAGGGGCCTACTCTTGAAAGTGTTTCAAAGCCCTCCACAAACTCTGCCATAATACGGAAAATCCGCCAGGTATCCTCGTGGTTATCCGGATGAAGAATTTCGTTTTCCATGGTGACCAGCCTTCCTTTTACATGTGATAGTTAAACAGGATCATAAGTACTGCCATTTGAAACTTCATTATATTATTTTGGTAGATGAGTTGTCTACAGAGGTTGTACACATGAATAAAATCAAATTCAATTCCGTAATCAAAAACCTGAAAAACAGATTCAGTTCTATTCCGGCGCTGTTTGTGATAGTGGACAGCTCTGAGCAAATGATACATCTGATTAAGAATAAAAAAGTAATAAAAAGCTATTCCGTTTCTACTGCAAAAAAAGGCATGGGAAATAAAGAAGGTTCCAATCAAACCCCAGCCGGTATCCACAGCATAGGAGAAAAGATCGGAAACGGAGCCCCGAAAAAAAGGATTTTCCTTGACCGTAAAGATACAGGTATCGACTGGGATGAATCGATGTCCGGGGAGAATAAGATTCTCACCCGTATACTCCGCCTGCGCGGACTTGAACCGGGTGTAAACAGCGGCCCGGGAATCGATTCCTGGGAGAGGTATATCTATATTCACGGCACAAATCGCGAGGACCTTATCGGGACACCGATGTCCCACGGCTGTGTCTGCATGCGCAATAAAGATGTGATAGATTTTTTCAACTCGGTCCCGGAGGATACGATTGTCGTTATCGATTAATGGTTACAGCTGCAGCAGCATACATTTCACCGGAATACTTGGAAGCGGAATGAGTGCTCTGGCCCAGTATGCAAGGTGGATGGGTCTCAGTGTCAGCGGTTCCGACAGGATGCTTGACAGCCCCGATACGGAGCCGATCAGATCAGGACTTAAAGCAGTCGGGTGCCGGCTTTTTCCGCAGGATGGATCGGGTATAAATCAGTCGGTTCAGGCAGTCTGTATCTCTACTGCAATTGAAGAATCGAATCCTGAAATTGCAGCCGCACGGGCCTTCAATATTCCAATCATCCACCGCTCCGATCTGCTTGCGTCATTTGTAAGCTCCAGAAAAACGATAGCCGTGGCAGGTACAAGCGGGAAATCAACTGTTACGGCCATGATTTTTGAATTCCTTTCTCATTGCGGAAAGTCACCTTCACTGATCAGCGGTGCAAACCTTCTGAGACTGCAGAGTGACGGTTTGATCGGAAATGCGTTTTTCGGAAATTCCGATTTTCTTGTTATCGAAGCAGATGAAAGTGATGGAAGCCTGGTAAAGTATTCTCCATTTATCAGCGTTATCCTGAATATTTCAAAAGATCACAAGCCAGTCCCTGAAGTACTCGGGATGTTCTCTAAGCTTGTTTCTCAATCAAAAGTATCAGTCATTAATGCCGATGACAACGGACTAAGCGCAATAGAAGCGGACCTCAGGTTTTCTCTGCATAAAGAGGCTGATCTTTTTCCTTCAGAGATCAAGTTTCTCCCCCGCAGTTCATCGATGGTCTGCGGCACAACCCTGTACACTCTCCCCCTTCCGGGTGAACACAATTTATCAAACTGCGCTGCAGCTTTGAGTGTATGCCGTTACCTTGGTTGTCAGGAAAACGATCTCAGTGAAGCAGTTAGCTCATATAAAGGCGTGGCACGGCGTTTTTCTATACTGCCTACCGATGGCGGAGTTTTCATAGTAGATGATTTCGCACATAATCCGGAAAAAATAAAGGCCGCGATAAAAGCCTCACGTGGAATCTCCGGCAGACTATCGGTTATATACCAGCCGCATGGTTTTGGCCCCACCCGTTTTCTTAAAGATGAATATGTAGAGGTGTTTGGCAGCCAGCTTACAGCAAACGACACTCTATATTTACTTCCGATATACTATGCCGGCGGCACGGCAAAAAAAGATATCTCATCGGCTGATATCATAGAAGCACTGGGAGATGTACCTTTTAAAGCCATTGCCCCCGAAAGCCGGCAGGAGCTTCTTGATCATCTAAAGAGTGTCAGGAGTGGTGAATGCATTCTTCTTATGGGGGCACGCGACCCATCGCTTTCCCCATTTGCCCGCCAGATAGCTTCTCTGTTTGGAGGAGTAACGGATCAGACAGAATAAAAGTCTGTTACGTTTTTCTTTGAAGCGATAAAACACCCTTAGACATGTTTTTTGCTATTCCTGTATATTACCTGACCTATGCACCCGGGACTCATGACGAATTGCACTTATCCCTTGTGCATAGAGGCTTTCACAAATCTTGATGTACCACCAGTATGGTACACCTGCGATTTGTCCAAACCTTTCTGCTGCAAGGTCTATATGTACTTCATCTCTTCCCGGGTGCATTGGTCGGGGATGAAATCATTTCCGCCGTACAGCGTGCAAAAGATCTCTCCGGCGCGCTTCCGGCATCATTTTCAGCAGGGAGGCAAAAACATGCGTTCTATCTGGTCTGGGGCACTGAGTTTCGGTCTGATTTACATTCCTGTAAAGCTTTATGACGCCACCAGAAGTCACAGAATCGATTTCGACCTGATAAGAAAAGATGACCATTGCCGGATCCGCTATGCAAGAGTGTGCAGAGAAACCGGTGAAGAGGTCCAGTTTGATCAGATAGTGAAGGGATATCAATACCGTAAAGGTGATTACATCGTTGTTGATGATGAAGATTTCAAGAGGGCAGGCGTGAGGAAAACGCAGGCAATAGACATTCTGGCATTTGTTAATGCAGGCGACATTGATCAGAAATTTCTGGAGAAACCGTATTTTCTAGAGCCGGTAAAAGAGGCAAAAAAAGCCTATGTTCTTCTTCGTGAAGCAATGAGAGAGAGCGGTAAAACAGCAATTGCCAGGTATGTGATGCGTACAAGGGAGCACATGGCTCTCATAAAAGCCGAGGAATCGGTCATAATTCTCAATCAGATGCGCTTTGCCGATGAACTCCGCAGCTTCTCGGAGCTGGATATTCCATCAAAAGGTGCCGAAGCGGTGTCAGAAAGAGAACTTGACATGGCCGTAAAGCTGGTCGAGCAGCTAAGTGAAGAGTGGAAACCGGAACAGTACCACGATACCTACTTTGAAGAGTTAAAAAAGGTTATCCAGGAAAAGGTGGAGGGCAAACCACATGAACCTGTCAAGGCAGAAGAGGTGCCCTCAGCGGTTACGGACCTTTTTTCAAGGCTCAGCCAGAGTCTTGAGATGACCAAAAGAAAAGCCGCTTAGCCATGGCTCTGGACCGGTACAAACAGAAACGGGATTTTTCCCATACCCCGGAGCCTTCCGGAGTGAACGAGGATGCAAAAGGAGGTTTACTCTGTTTTGTAATCCATAAACATCAGGCTTCACATCTCCACTACGACCTTCGCCTTGAACTTGACGGAGTGCTTAAAAGCTGGGCGGTTCCCAAGGGCCCCTCACTTGACCCCTCCTTTAGAAAGCTCGCCATGATGGTAGAGGATCATCCTTTTGACTACCGCAATTTCGAGGGGACTATTCCGGAAGGAAATTACGGAGCAGGGACAGTCATGATCTGGGATGAGGGCACCTATATTGTGCCGGGTATAGAGGATCGGCAGAAAACTGAAGATGAGATAAGAAAAGGGCTGCAAAAGGGGAATATCTTTTTTTACCTGCAGGGTAAAAAGCTCAAAGGTGCATACCATCTTGTAAGGCTCAAAGGTGCAAAGGGAAACAGCTGGCTTCTGATCAAAAAAAATGACCGGTTTGCGACTGAAGAGGAGATCCTGGAGCAGAACCGTTCTGTGCGTACTGAACGAACCATTGAACAGATACGCCATGCAGACTACCCGGATGAAAGTTATACAGTTGACATCTCAAAACTGGATATTTCCGGAGCTCTAAAGAGTCCTGCGCCACAGGGTCCGCTCTCCCCCATGCTCTCACAGCTTGTGGAAGAACCATTTGATCGCCAAGGGTGGATCTTTGAGATAAAATGGGACGGGTACCGGGCACTAGCAGAAGTAATGAATGGTGATGTAAAGCTCTATTCCAGGCGCGGTAAGAGTTTTCTTAACGACTATCCGCCTGTAGTAAGAGATCTGAAGAAGCTCTCATTTCAATCAATCTTTGATGGGGAAATAGTTGTTGTTGACAGTGAGGGCCGGTCGGATTTTCATCTTATGCAGGATTATCGCCGCACACGAAGAGGTAACCTGATCTATTACGTTTTTGACCTTCTTTACCTTGAGGGTTATGATCTGCGCTTCATGCCTTTACTAAAAAGGAAGCATCTTCTTGAGCAGATTCTTCCATCTCTGCCAAATGTCCGCTTCAGCGGCCATATAAGGGAAAGCGGGAAAGCGTTCTTTGAGCTTGCAAAGAAAAATAACCTTGAAGGGATAATGGCAAAAGAGGAAAACAGCACCTATTTAAGCGGAGCGCGCACCTGGTACTGGCAGAAAATAAAGGTTATTAAAAGCCAGGAATTAGTGGTCGGGGGGTTCACAGAGCCTAAAGGCGGCCGCACCGGGATTGGAGCTCTTCTGGGTGGAGTATACGAGGGTGATGAGCTTGTCTTTGCAGGAAGTGTGGGGAGCGGGTTCACAGATGAGGAGCTTTTGCTGGTCATGGAGAAGTTGAGCAGATTTAAGAGAGAAGAGTGTCCGTTTAAAAAGCTCCCGGAAACCCATACGACTGCGACTTGGATAGATCCAGTTATTGTTTGTGAAGTTAAATTCACAGAATGGACCCCGGAGGGGTTGATGCGGCATCCGGTATTTCTGGGATTCAGAGAGGATGTTGACCCCCGGGCAGTCATAAGAGAAATTCCTGGAGATAAACCCCGGGGCACAAGATACGCTCTTCCGGAAAGCTCTGACCTTTTTACCGAGATCGGGGGGAATACACTGAAACTGACAAACCTTAATAAGCTCTACTGGCCCACAGAAGGGATCTCTAAAGGAGACACCATCGAATACTACCGACAGGTAGCACCTTTATTACTCCCCCATCTTTATAACAGACCTCAATCCCTGCACCGCTTTCCGGATGGAGCAGGAGGGAAAAGTTTCTATCACAAGGACATGACCGATGTCCCGGACTGGGTTAAAACGGAGTATGTAGAATCCGATGTTCCCGGGGGGCGCATACGATACCTCCTGTGTCAGGATGAAGCGACACTGGTGTACATGGTAAATCTGGGAGCACTTGAAATCAACCCCTGGAATTCACGAGTGGGGAGCCTTGAGTATCCGGACTATATGGTTATCGACCTGGATCCTCTTGACTGTCCATTTGAGAATGTAATCGAGACGGCGCTTGTGACACACAAAATACTCCAGGATGTGGATATGCCCCATTATGTAAAGACCTCCGGATCAACCGGGATCCACATTTTTGTGCCCCTTGGTGCGGCATACAACTACCGGCAGACAAGAGAGTTTTCCGCTCTGATCTGTACAATAATAAATGGTGTGCTTCCGTCCACAACCAGCATGGAACGGCTCCCCGATAAGCGCAGAGGTAAGGTCTATCTGGACTTTCTCCAGAACACAAAAGGCAAAACTATGGCATCTGTCTATTCGCTCCGCCCCAGACCGGAAGCTCCGGTTTCAACACCACTGGACTGGAAAGAGGTAAAAGCGGGCCTGGAGCCTCATCAGTATACAAGAGATGTGGTAATTAAGAGGCTCAAGAAGCACGGGGATCTCTTCAGACCTGTGCTTGAGAAGGGCATAGATATGAAAAGGCACCTTGCTGCTCTTTCGATGAAATATGGCTGGAGTACCAGTAAGAGGTAAATCATGAGGAAATTCCAGGCTGTGGTTACGGCGTACAGGATTGCCGGACCGGCTGCCCAAAAACGTGGACTGCCGCTTTCTGCATTACTTCCAATACATGGAAAACCATCAGTTGAGTGGGTCATCGATACTCTTCGGGAGAGCAGAGATATCGAGTCTGTTACGATTATAGGACCCGAGCTGCTCGATGAGCTTTTCTGTATGAGGTATGCAGACAGACGTATTGGTCCCCTTGCAGCCAGTATGGAAAACATTACAGGGATTCTTACCACAAAAGGGCCGGAAGAAAGAATACCATGCGTTATTATTCCAGGTGAAGCTGTATACATGAACGCAACTATTTTAGACAAACTGCTTGAGGAGTTTGAGAAAAGCAATCTGCAGATAGCGATTCCCAGAGTAGATTCCGGAGTGGAGAGTGCAGAAGACAGAAAACCCGGTGTGGTGGTAATGACAAACGAAACCAGGCTTATTCCTGCAGCCCTCAAAGTGCTTGACAATCTGCTCGGGGATAAAATTCGCCTGCCCGACACCGGCCTCACTCTTCCTCTCCTTGCATCGATTGAGAGCCTGACAATCGGCAGTTCAGGGATCGGCTATATAAGATCAGAAAGTTCTGAAACTGCAATGCTGGTCTTTACTGAAGAAGAGCTGGCTGAGGCGCATAAGAAATTACCAGATCCGTACAGTCCGCGTTTTTCAAGGGTGATGGTCATATTCAATCCCAAAGCGGGGAAAAGCGCAGGCCTCCCTTCTTTTGTTAAAAAACTGTTTGGAATACCGAGACGGTCACTTGATAAACTGAAGACATCGAAGCAGTACAAGTCTAGGATAAAGCAGTACCTTGATGAGTTTGGGATTAAAGCAGAAATAACCCAGAGTAAAAGTTCAGCTGATGCGGTTCGGATCGCCCGTCAATGCAGTGATCAGGGTTATGATCTGGTTATTGCAGCCGGTGGTGATGGCACCATCAATTCAGTGATCAACGGTCTTGTCGGTTCGCAGACTACATTCGGGGCGATTCCTCTGGGGACAGTTAACGTGTTTGCGATTCAGTTGAATCTTCCAACGGATCTGCGTTCTGCATGCGAAATTGCGGCCAGAGGGAGAGTAAAGAGAATAGATCTTGGCAAAACCGGAGACAGATATTTCTCATGCCTGGCCGGGATCGGATTTGATGCATTTGTTATTGCGACTGCTGATACAAAGCTTAAAAAGATCGCGGGAGCCGGGGCATACATTGTTAATGGATTACTGAATCTGATAAGATACCGTTTTCACAGAATCCAGATCACTATTGATAACCAGCCGGTAGAGCATAGCGGATATCTGGCAATAGTGGGTAACGGTAAATTTTACAGCAGCAACATTATAATATCTCCTCTTGCAAAGCTTGACGATGGCCGACTGGATCTGGTGATTTTGAAGAGCAGAAATATTTTCAGAATGGCAAAATACCTGTGGCACCTGCGGACAGGAACTCTGATTGATCTTCCCGATGTAGAGTACTATCAAGGCAAAGAGATACTAATCGGCAAGCACGGGCATCATTTTGTTCATGCAGATGGTGAGTACTATGGAAGGTCGCCGGTGAGGATCACCTGTGAGCCTCTGTCACTGAAGGTTGTTTACTGATCTTTCAGGAGAGCATTAAGGTATGGCAGATTTGCATTCTGCAGCGATCTTTGATCTTGACGGCACACTGATTCCTCACACCAGTGCCGAAATAACATTCTTTTTCCACATGTTGAAATCGGGCAATCTCAATGCCATGAATCTGCTTCAGATGTTTCCTGCACTCTGGACAGCTGGCGGCAATCTCCACAATATGACAAGAGCAAACAAAGGATACCTGCGAAATAAGAGAGTTGAGGAGCTTGAAAATGCGGTACGTAAATATTTTGAGCCCCGGGTAAAGAAGATTGTCTTTCCCCGGATGCTGGAGATTATTGAGAAGCACAGAGTTGCCGGTGACAAGCTTCTGCTGTTAACTGGTACACTTGACCTGATTGCCGGGTGTTTTATTCGGGAGCTGGACTTTGATGGATATAAGGCTGCCACGCTGGAGATTGTCAATGGAAGGTACACGGGGAAAATAGAGGGGATTCTCCCTTTTGGAATGGGTAAGCTTGAAGTTCTGCGAGAATTAAAGAGCCGGTTTAATCTCGACATGGACAAGACAACCCTTTATGCCAACATTTTTTCTGACCGATATGTTATGAATGCGATCCAAATGCCTGTGGCAGTGAATCCAGACCAAAAGCTTCGTTCCTATGCCAGAAGGTTAAACTGGAAGATAATCGAAGTAGGGAGAAAGAAGCCTTTTTCAGCTTGGCTTATATCCCTCTTTCGGTAATTTTGCCCTAACATGGCAAATAGTATACTGTCCCAAAGAGCCTTTAAAACAAGAAATATGCACAATACAGCGTAATTTGGCTGGCATTACCGATTGGCACAGGTGTTGCTAATTCTATAAGGCAGGTGTTATGCCATGAGAATGGCAGATGTGTGTGATGATGATGGGGTTTCAGGCGGTAAGCCTGAAAGACAAAGGGGATCGAAAGGTCCCCTTTTGTTTTTTACAGACCAGATAAACAGAGTTATTTAATTAATTCCCGCTGTTTAAACCTGATCCATTTTACGGTAGAAATCAAATCTCCTTATGAGCAGGTCACACTGCAGTTTCTTCCACCCTCCTTTTAATAACTTCATGAACACGGGTGCAAAGTTCTGTTTTTGTAGTTTCTTTTGTTATATCCAGGGGATCAAGGATATCCAGATACACTGTACCGGGCCTTATTTTGATTGAGCTTTTGGGCAGCAAAGTGCAGGCATTCCTGATGGCAACCGGGACCAGTTGAACCCCTGCCTGAATCGCCAATGTAAAGCTTGCCTGTTTGAACTCCCCCACCCTGCCATCCTTGCTGCGGGTTCCCTCAGGAAAGAGAATCAGTGAGATATTTCCTTTCTGCAGATTCCTGACAGCCCTGTCAATTGAGGCTTTAGCTTTTCTGGCGTTACCGCGATCAATCCATATATGGCCCATGGCTGCTATCCCCCAGCCGAAAATCGGTATCATGAAAAGTTCTTTTTTGGCAATAAAGCTTATTGGATGACTCAGCCCGGCAAATATTACCGGAATATCAAGAGCACTCTGATGATTAGAGATGAAGACGTACCTTTTTGACCTGTCCAGTTTCTCAGCCCCCGAGACCTTTACCTTTACGCCCCCTACCGCAAGGAGATGCAGGTTCCACAGTTTTTGAATCAGCCTTGCGGCTTTTCGGTAGACGATACTGAAAACAATGCACATTAAACCATACACGACAGTGCTGAACAATATCCACAGAAGAAAAACCGGAACACGCAAAATGTCAAGTTTTTCTTTCAGGCGGCTGTCTTTGCTATCCATACATTTTCCTTTCCAATTTTCATCCGCAGAGCTTTAATTACATCCGGATCTGGCGACAACTTTACATTTCTCGAACGGATTCTATACTCATTGTTATCAGCTGTTACGATATGAACTATCAGCGCGCACTCACCTTTGGTGCCGCTGCATTGTTTGAAAATATCCTGAATGAAATCCTTCTCTAGTCCGGCAGTGTTGAGACGTATATGAACGCTTCTGGCGAGTTTCTCGCGCGACTCGGAAAGTGATATGCAATTGTCCAGCTTGAGTTTTGGTTTTTCTTCACCATCCCGTTTGCTTATCTGCCCGTGCACAAGCACCATTGAGTCAACAGCAAGAAGATGCTTGAACTTTTCGTAGGCATCACCGAAAACAAGCAGTTCGATTGATCCGTCAAACTCCTCCATTTCCAGAAATGCCATTGGCCTGCCGTCTTTCTGGACATGGGTTTTGAGCGTTGTTATAAGTCCGCCAACAGTTACAGCGGCCCCATCCTTTACTTCCGTCAGAGCTTCCTGTTTAAGGCTTATTGAAGCGAATCCCCTGATCTCATCCTGAAACCTGTCCAGCGGATGGCCGCTGATATAGAAATTGAGGATTTCCTTTTCGCGCTGAAGAAGCTGATTATATGGCCATGTTGGTGTATCTGGAAGTGGCGGTTCGGGGATCGCCACCTGCTCAAGATTGCTGGCGCTGTCATTAAAGAGTTCATCAAAAAGGTTTTCCTGCCCGGAGATGCGGTCTTTTTGAAAACCTCCGCCGTACTCTATCGCCTTATCAATAGCATCGAAAAG
Source organism: Fibrobacter sp. (assembly GCA_012515615.1). Classification (GTDB taxonomy): domain Bacteria; phylum Fibrobacterota; class Chitinivibrionia; order Chitinivibrionales; family Chitinispirillaceae; genus JAAYIG01. Next base: position 4,587 of record JAAYYB010000024.1, on the reverse strand, counting down.
CTGTGCCCGTGTTCCCTGAAGACTGTCGAGGGCACCGGCGCACACAAGCGATTCCAGACATTTTTTGTTTACTATCCTTAAATCAACTGATTTGCACAGATCAAAAATGGAAGTGAATTTTCCTTTTGTTTTCCTGGCCCCCAGAATGGATTCAGCACCTTTTCCCACATTCTTGATGGCTTCCATCCCAAGCCTGATATTTCCATTGTCAATGCTGCACTCACCCTCGCTTCTGTTGACATCTGGCGGAAGTATCTTTACCCCCATCCTTTCAGACTCATTCTTTATTATCAGGAAATTTTCCTGATTGCCAATCCATGACGTCAGGTTAGCGGTCATATATTCAAGCGGATAGTGGGCTTTAAGGTAAGCGGCCTGATAAGAAACGTGTGCATAGACTGTGGCATGCGCCTTATTAAATCCGTACTCGGCAAACTTGGCCATCAGATCGAAAACTTCACGCGCCACCTTTGCATCTATACCCTGATTTTTGGCCCCATCAACAAACTTTTTCCCATTTTCTTCCATGACATCGGCTTTTTTCTTTCCCATTGCCTTACGAAGTACATCAGCTTGACCAAGAGTGAACCCCCCCATTTTCTGGGCGATACGCATCACCTGCTCCTGATAAATAATAACTCCGTAGGTAACCTCCAGGATCTCCTTGAGCATAGGATGAAGATAGACGATTTCTTCCTTACCATGCTTACGTCTGATAAAGGTGTCGATGTTTGCCATGGGACCAGGTCTGTAGAGGGCAGCCATAGCTATGAGGTCTTCAACACATGTGGGCTTCAGTTTTCTGAGATAATCCTGCATTCCCTGAGATTCAAACTGGAATACACCGGTAGTCTCCCCCTTGCCGAAAAGTTCATACGTCTTTTCATCACCATCCGGAAGTTGCCACAATTCAATCTCTTTGCCATGGTACTTCTTGATTAGTCGAATAGTCTCCTGAAGCACGGTGAGGGTTCTGAGGCCCAGAAAGTCCATCTTTATGAGCCCGACTTTTTCCACATAATTCATGTCAAACTGAGTCATTACAACATCAGCACCAGGCTGCTTAAAAAGCGGTGCCCAGTTTACCACCTCACCGGGAGCAATAATGACACCTCCGGCATGCATACCGGCCTGCCTTGCAAGTCCCTCAAGTACCAGGGCATGGCGGAAAAGTTCCTGATACTGGGTATTACCCTCGATAGCCCTTGCGAGTTCCCCGTTCGTCTTTATCGATTCGTCAAGTTTCTTCTCGTTAACCATTGAAGAGAGCCGGTTTGCTTCTGCTACTGGCACACCCATTGCCCTTGCGACGTCTTTGATTACCATTTTGGCTTTCATGCGCCCGAAATTTATGATCTGGCATACAGCATCACGACCGTATTTCCCAATCACATAGTCAATCACCTTGTACCTGTCACGATCTGCAAAGTCAATATCCGCGTCAGGCATCGACACTCTTTCCGGGTTGAGAAACCGCTCGAAGATCAGATCAAACTTGATGGGATCAACACTGGTGATTCCGACAACATAAGCAACCAGGCTCCCTGCCGCAGACCCTCTACATCCCACCATGACTCCCATTTTCTGGGCAGTCTGAACAAAGTCCCTCACAATCAGAAAATACCCGGCAAACCCCATTGAGCATATAATCTTGAGCTCGTATTCAAGTTTCTTCTCAATTACCGGAGTGATATGAGCATATTTCTCCTTTAAACCCGCTTTAGCCAGAGAAGTGAGAAAATTTTCCGGGTTTTCAAATCCCTGAGGCACGTCTGGAACAGGGAGCTGGGGTTTGATCTTGACGGAAACGTTACATTTTTCCGCAATTTCTACAGTATTGCTGAGTGCTTCCGGAATGTCAGGAAAAAGCTCAGCCATTTCCTGAGGTGATTTAAAGTAAAGCTGATCGGATGAGAAGCGGAAGCGGCCGGGATCATCCATTGTGGTTCCGGTCTGTATACAAAGAAGAACCTCGTGGGATTGTGAATTCTCCTTTTTCAGATAGTGCGCATCGTTTGCCACAATAAACGGGATTCCCAGTTCTTTTCCAAGTTTTATCATCTCATCAAATGCTACAATTTCCTCATCGATACCGTGATTCTGGAGTTCAAAATAGAAATTTCCCTCACCAAATATTGACAGGTAGTCCTGTGCGATTTTGATTGCCTTTTCCCGGTTTCCGTCGAGAATGGCCCTGGGGATAGCTCCTGCGATGCAAGCTGAAGTGGCAATCACTCCTTCGCTGTACTTCCGCAGCACTTCCATATCGATTCTGGGCTTGTAGTAAAAACCTTCAAGGTACCCGATTGAGCAAAGCCGCATTAAGTTTTTCCAGCCGGTATTATTCTTTGCAAGCAGGATCAGATGATGATATGAGCGTTCATCCCTGCTGACTGATTTGTCAAGTCGTGATCCAGAAGCAACATACGCTTCAAAACCAAGAACCGGTTTTATCCCTGCAGACATACAGGTTTCATAAAACTCAACTGCCCCAAACATCCCGCCATGGTCGGTGATAGCCAGGGCCGGCATACCAAATTCGACGGCCTTGTCGACCAGGTCTTTTATTTTTATCGCTCCATCAAGAAAGCTGTACTCTGTATGATTATGAAGGTGGACAAAGTTGGCGCTCATTTTGGAAGAACTCCGATCCTGCTGATTTTCCTGATGTAAAACTGTTTCTTCGACCGGTTGGGAGATACTTCTCCTTCCAGCATGGGTTCTATACCCTTTTGACAAGATAAAGGGGAGATTATATAAGTGTTCTGCTTTATATATGGACTGCCCATGTATTCAAATACAAGCTGCTGCCCTGTAAGGATCGCATAATCGATCACATGGACAAGTTCGCTGGTCTCAAGTTTTTTAAGTTCCCTTCCATATTTTGTGCTTCGCATCTGAACCGAAGGTTCCGGTTGAGCATAGTCAGGTTGTACAAGAGGATAGAATTCCGGCAGAGAAACCGGCGGTTCATAAAATCCGGTATCCTCAGGGACTGATGGCGGACGGTCCTGCCCGGGCATACGGTAATCAAATCCAAGTCCGGAAAGTACTTCTCTTGCCCTGCCCTCAAAACCCTTTTTAATAACGTATACAGTATCTGCAGACAGTGGTTCCAGAAGTGATCTCAGCGGTTCAAAAGACTCGATCTGGCTGGTCACTTTCTTTTCATTTGAAACAAGAAGACATCTTTCTGTTATATACAGTCTCGAAAATTCACGAAGCCATTCACGCACCGTTTCCATAACATTTAGGGGGGCATTGCATTTTGCAAGCCACTGCAGAATAATTTCTCCCTCAACCCCACTGCTGAGGGTATCAGATAGTACAGATTTGTCAATTTTACCTTTGTAAACTCGATCCAGACTGGAAAGCACCCCGGCCTGAGTGAAACGAAACAAGTTTAAAGAATCGATCTCCTGTGGAATAATGGCTGTAAAATCGGCAGGTATGACAACGCGCAAATTTGATACGCTGTCGGGATTAATCGTATGTACCTTAGTAAATACTGCCTCAGAGCCCTTTTTCTTTAAATCGATGAGACCGGCAAACCTAAAGGCTCGAAGGGTCTCGACTGCTCCTGGGCGATCCTGCGGAGGGAATACAGATGTTTTTAACCATTTACCGCCGCTTTTATCGATCAATTCCAGAAACAGCTCCCGACGCCAGCCTCCGGCTTCATCGAATGTAAACTCTATGAGATCTTCAACCCGCTTCTGTGATGTTTCTGAGAGCCAACTTTCAAAAGCAGCCTTGTTGAAAAGATACTCCTGTTCTGTTTCGTAAAGTATTCTCCTGGCTGTGCAGTAAGAGATTCCAAGTTTTGCTATGCTGTCGCCATTTTCAGTTTTGAACTGTGAGCCAGAATCGATCAGCTTCTTTATCTGAGAGGAAGTGCCCCGTGTAAGTCCACCCGATTTTTTCTTTTTCAACTGTTTCTGAGAACCGAGTGCCGCCAGGACCGTAATATCATTGAGCACTCTCCATGGCCATTGAGGCAGTGGCGGTGTTTCCACATCCCCTGCAGATACCTCAAGAATCGTTGTTATAAAAAGCTCTCTGAGAGCTGGCTCAAACTCATCAAAGCCAAAAACACGCACGACTCCAGCCTGGTTTCTTGCTCCAAAGACCAGAAATGAGAGAATAAGAGGATCTGTAAAGGGATCCTGCTCAAGATAAAGGCCAGTATCACCCATCAGGTAAGCCAGTGCACATCGAAGCCGATCCCGAGGGCTCAACTCCAGATATTTTTTCTTTAGAGACTCCGGTCTGGAAAATTCCGATACAGCCTGCGCAATTTTACTGGAAGAAAGGATTCTTCTTGAAGACTCAGCATCCTCCAGAAAATGTGCAAAAACCCAGGCTGATGGCAGCAGCCTGATATATTCTGAAAACCTGGAGACTATATTGTTTTTCACTGTATTCCGCGTTTACCAGATCTGAGGGGAAACGATATCAGTAATAGAAAATAAAACACGCCGAAGCTTTCATGTGGACTCATGAGGGCAAAAGCAGTAGAAGAGGATACCCCAGAGATGAATTATGGAGCGTTCCCACAGAAAATATGATCATACGGGGAACTTTCTG
>JAAYYB010000213.1 GCA_012515615.1 Fibrobacter sp. | reverse complement strand
TTGCGTTTATCATCTGCATTACTAATGGAAATCTCAGAGGAGTGGGAGACTGGTAAGGCTTATATAAAACTGTAACTAACAGGGGCTACTGTCATGTCAAATTTACAGAAAAATTGTTGCTTTATCGCCAAAAATTGTAGAAGTGTTATACAAATTATTATCTTTAAATTGGGCTCTTAATATTAAATTCGTTATCAGCAACATATGCGCATTTGTTGAAAGCCTTTACCCCTTTTAATCATAATCGCTTAAGTTCAAGAGGAAATGCAGGAAAATATGTCTGATTTAATAAAGATAAGTAGAAGAAATAAGATTGTGGCCTATTTGAAAGAAAAAGGGAAAAAATTAGGAATTAAAAGGATAAATGCTGCGAAGGATGCTTGGGCAGCAAATAAAGATGAAAAGAACTTTACCGAGCTGCTTAATAGATATTCACTATATCCATCCCAAGGGACGATGCTAAATAAAAAGATTTGTTTGATGCTACCTAAAGATTCTTTAACTTACAAAGCAGCTTTGAAGGCAAACAGCTTTTTTAAATCAAAAATTGACATGATCGACCCATTTGCTGAAAAGTGGTCAGTAAATAAAATCAAAGAAGAATACGATGGGGTAATATACAGGCCAGAATTCAAATCCAATTATTTAAGACAAGTATCAAATGATCATATAGAGTTGTTGGAGCTTTTCAATATTCCTGTTTGGCCCAACAAACAGGAGAATTACTTGTATGAATCAAAGTGTAGAGCTTCGCAATATCTGGAATCACTTAACATACCTACTCCAAAAACTATTGTAAAATATACCGAAGCAGGTGCAATTGAATGTCTGCAGCAGATGGATTTCCCCTTCATTATTAAAACAAACACTGGCGCATCTTCGAGTGGCGTATTTTTAATTAAAAATAACAAGGAAGCGTATAAATCAATCAGGTATTTGTTTGCAAATGGCTTCCTGAGGCAGGGCGCTTACAGAAGAGATCTTGATTATGGGTATATTTACTTACAGGAGTTCATTCCGGATGTTCGTGAGTATAGAATCATAAAAGTGGGGGAGAATTGGTTTGGGCACGAAAAACTGGGTAAAGATGGGTCTGTGCTATACAGCGGAAGTGGTGTAAACTCTTGGGAAATACCATCCAAAAGCGTTTTTGAATTTTGTTATAATATTGCTCATTCGAACAAGATCAATGTAATGTCTTTTGACGTGTTTGAAACTAAATGTGGCAAACTATTAATAAATGAGCTGCAGACATGGTTTGGCAGCTACAATCCATCACAAATGTATAAAGATGGTATTCCGGGCCGTTTTATAAAGCAAGAAGATGAATGGCGATTTGAAGAAGGCATATTTAATTATAATCAAGGTCTAAATTTAAGAATATTTGAATTTGGCCGCTATTTGAATGATATTGAAGGCGCAGGTAAACAATGATAAAAAACGTATGTGTTGTAGGTGGGGGTAGTACAGCCCATACCCTAATACCGCTGTTGCGCTCTGCAGGCATGAATGTAGATCTCTTGACTGCAAAGCCTGCATTGTGGAACAAAGTTGTAAGGTTTAACTATGTGAATGAGAACGGGCAGATTATCGATTCACTCGATGGTTCCCTGGGCATTGTCTCAGATAAACCTCAGGATGTTATTCCTTCCGCGGACGTAATTATACTTTGCATGCCGGTTTCAAGTTACAAGATTGCACTTCATAGAATTGCTTCTGAGATTGACAAAGACAGGCCTGTGATTATTGGAACAGTTTATGGTCAAGGGGGATTTAACTGGATGGTGGAGGAAATTAGAAATCAACATGCACTCCACAATCTTGAATATTTTTCCAGTGGATTAGTCCCCTGGATCTGCAGAATAAAAGAGTACGGAAAAGTTGGGGTAACATACGGGCCAAAAATAGAAAATGTTATTGCTGTCAGTAATGATGAAGTATTTGGACGCTTAGATACCGGATTTCTAAATTCAATTTCGTTAGACTTTTTTAAAGTCGGGCGGTTCAATTTAGCAGAAAATTTTATTAGTTTAACATTTTCTGTTGATAACCAGATAATTCATACTTCACGACTGTTTTCATTATACAAGGAAAGCAATGGCGGAAAATGGAAAAATAAAGATGACGTTCCATACTTTTACCGTGATTTTAATGAATTCTCAGCAGAACAGCTTTTATTGTTAGATAATGATTATGAAAACATTCGGATAGCTTTAAGAAATAAATATCCAGGAAAAAAATTTACTTATATGATGAATTACCTGGATCTGGAGCACTTCAGCTATGCTTCAGAAAGTAAATCTGTTGTGGATTCTTTTGTGAATTCTAGAACTCTACGTGCGATCACGACTCCTGTAGTTCTTCACGGTGATCATTATTCAGTTAATAAAGAACATAGGTTTTTTAAAGATGATATTTATTTCGGCCTTTGCATTGCGAAATGGTTCGCTCAAGAAATGTGCATTGCTACACCACAGATTGATCTCATTTTACAATGGGCGCAGGAATATCTGGAAGATGATTTATTAGCGGATGGATGTCTTATAGACTTTCCTGCAAATAATGCCAATCGATTTAAATACGGTATTCCGACCATGTACGGCATACATGAAATCGATGTGTTAGTCGATTGAAAACTAGTTGTACCAATAAAAGGTAACAAAAACCAAAGTGCGGAAGAGAACAATAACTCAGTTCATTCATGTGCTATATACTCATATTTGATGAGTAACCCGTTCTTAAAATTTAGCAGATAATAGCCACCATTTTCTGCTGCAATTTTAAGCCCTAATGCTGTCTTACCTGTGTCGTTTTCATGTGTTTTGTATTTTCCTCTGATATAGCCGAAAGGGGCTACATCCAGGAGGTCTATGGGATTTTCTTTACCAATACCAACTTTTCCGCTGTTGTCGACCTTTACAGCTATTTTATTATCCGGGGCCAGTACTATGCCACCGGAATTCGAGTTATTCTGATCCCATTTTCCGCCATTTTCCATTCTTGTGGCGATCTTCAACTGTGATCCGCTACCTGATTTTCTATTCATAATAATTTCTGTTTGCGACACGGAAATGTTCTCGTCTTTCTCAATTTCACTGCCGAATCTGGCAACAACGTCTGTTGATCCTGAACCTCTTCTGGCTTCCAGGGCACCACCTGTTATGTTCCCTTTTTTATCTACATTGAAAAGAGTCTTTTTCCCCTCGTTCAAGTTTAGGAAGTCAATATCGCTTATGTTTACTTCTGAATTCAGGGTAGCTACTGAATTCAGGGATGCATCTTTTTTTAGTCCTATGCTGTTTCCCTTCACATCTAGAATTATTACGTTCCGTAGGCTTATGTTAAATGTCTTTTCTGCAGGTGCTGTTAGAACGATCTCTTTGTAGTTTGCCGGCGGTGCTGTTTTCCTGGCCTGTGATGTGTGATTCAGCAATTCAATGTTGAATGATTCTTGTAATTTTAAAAGTGCCTGGTAGGAGAGGTGTGAAGCGGAACCATCAATGCTGACATTATGTGATTTTTTAATGCTGTAAATAAAAGATGATGTATTGTATTCAAAATGCATTCCACTAAGCTTTACATCTTTTACTCCTGAAAGAGAAATGCAGGTTCCATTTGCCGGGCAGTGGTTGACTATAATGTTGTCCATAAAGATGCCGCTGCCGCCATTGATAGAGAGTCCAACAGGAGCAGCGTCGATCAGAGATGGCGTTTTGAAATGGTTTATGTATACCCTTGAAATGCTTGATGCATCAGCTTTTCTAATCATAATTCCTGCTTCGCCGGCACCCTGAATATTTACATTATTAATTATGATTCTGTCCGTGTAATTACCTGTTCCCTTTATCTCATCATTGAAGTTTATTGCAACACTGAACCAGATAAAATTGCAATTTGTAATCTGAGGAGAGTAGCATCTAAAACCTCTTATTGCGCATACTCTTGCATTTTTACTGCCGACAAAATTGATACCGTCGATTACTGCAGTCCGTCCAGACTTCTCACTGAGCCAGGTACCATCTGGTTTGATATTGATTCTTATAATATCACCCTTGTTCTTTTTTAACAATGTGGTTCCCCTGGTTCTTCTTTCCAGAGAACTACCAGTTATCTCATTGGCACCGGAAATTCCAATTCCTTTCAGCGTTAGACATTCAATCGGCTGGTTTTTTTCAGTATTATAACAGTAAATAGTTCCTGAGATAAGGTAAATGCCGGCAGGGAAAAAGATAACTCCACCCTTATTCTGGTCAAGAGTGTTGATTGCATCCTGGATCACAACGGTCCAATCTTCGGGGTCATATTTTCTTCCAAGCGGGTTGGAGGTGCGGAACTTGTGGACATTGATTATGCTTGTTTTGTTGGCATAAGGTAAAGTATCTTCAATCGCATCACCGAATAGCAGTGAAATGAATGCCATCAGAATAAGAATGGTTCTATAAAAATACATATTAAATTCCCAATCTGAACTGATCATTTTAAGAATTAAACTGACTATATAGAATAAATTAAGATTTCAGTATTTCTTTTTCCAGAATATAAGAAATCAGTTCATGATGAGATTCACAACAAATCATATTTGTTCGATCCGGAATTGATGAGTTTGGGAAGATCAACTTATTGAGTTTAAAGTATTTGAACATCTTGTGAACCCCTTTAAATTTGAAAGGGAAAAACATTTTCAAGAGGGTATCATTCTTGGCGCTCTCACAAAAATGGTCCCATTCATTCAGATAATTCTCCTCGTTGTTAATGATCTCATTGTAATGCCGCAGTTTAGACATGAAGAGATCTCTGCTGTTTCCGTTTAATTTCTTAATACCCATTTCAAAAACGGATTGACGGTAGGGTATAAATGCACACTCCTTCAGTTTTTTGTTAGTGCAGTTAAAAGTTAGTTTTACAGCATACCCTTCAATCCAATCTACTGTAGGATTAATCGTATCAAAAATCAAGTTGCCAAGCGAATAGACAATCGGTTTTTCATTATGAAATTCATAAGCACCTGGCACATGCACGTGATTGCATATAACTGCATCTGCACCGTTTTCAGCGTAAAAATGGCAGATTTTCCGCAAGCCGGGTCTTGGTAACGGAAAGTACTCATTTCCTCCATGTATAAGAATAAACACAAGATCTGCTTCTTTTTTTGCTCTTTCTATTTGCCTGATATTGTCTATAGGATCAAGTGGAGCCGCGCCTGCTTTATTGATGCCGGCAAGGCTAAACTCATGTTCTGTAACGGCGATAAATGCCAGTTTTATCCCTTTTTTCACTAATAGTAAATGTCTACTTGCAGAATTTAGGTCAGGTCCTGCACCAAAAGTGATCAGTTCGTTGCTTTTGCAGGCAGAAATGGTCTCTTCAAGTCCTTCAGGCCCGTAATCCATTATATGATTATTTGCCAATCCAACTATAGAAAAGCCTGCTTCCTTAACAGATGCAATGCACTCAGGTTTTCCACATAAAGCCGGTCCGCTTTTTTTAATGGGTTGACTACTCGTACACAGTGGCGATTCAAGATTTAAATAGGCAATATCGGAATCTTTGATATCCTCCATAAGGTCACCGAAAATTCTGCCTTTTGTCATTTTTAGGATCATCGGTTCATATCTGCGTACAGGAGCAAAATCTCCTGCGAACATTATACTTAAGGTGTTTTCTTTGTACATTATTTCATCACGTTTCTTTAATAAAACTACCTACAACCGGTATTTGCCTATGGTATTCAGAATATTGATTTTTCATATTCTCAAAGCAAGCCCAGAAGAAAAAAACCGTCATCATTATAGGCTGAATCTCCCATAAATGATTTACATAAAATCCCAAGAGAAGGAATAAAGCACATGCAAATGAAACATGGGTTACGGCCTGCATTCCTGGTTCTTTAAATTTTCTCATATGGGAATAAAAATAAAATACCATTGATACCAGGAATACGCCGAAAATCAACAGACCGCCATATCCAAACTCACCCCAAATTGGAATTATCTGAGAATCAACACCGGGGTCCATTCCCTTTTCTTTCTGTCCGAAGGCATCATAGACCAGCAGGTTCGTCTTTGGCATTAACTGGTAAGCCACATAGCTTGCATACATTCCTGGTCCCATACCGACAAGCGGATGTGCGCTGTTTTCATTGACATGATTATATGTAAGAAGGAAATAAAGATTTCTCTGAGCGCCGCTGTAAACATTGTTCTGCTTGACAGTCAAATTATAGTACCATTCTATTGGATTAAAGGATGCAAATTTGGAATGCTTTGAAAAAGATGATTTAAGCAGCGAAAAGCCTGATACGAAGATAATCACCGGAATAATCAGACATAAGATATTTACTGTGTTTCTAATTGACAATCGCACCCACTTCAGAAAAAAAAAGCATGTTATAGCGGCATATGAGGCAATGGCGAACTCACCCATAGGAATTACAAGTACCAGAAAGAGTATAAAAAGATATGGCAGGTAACTGCGCATTCGTTCAGCAAGTACCATATAAGATACATACATCAGAGGCGCGAAAACAGAGTAACTGATCCGGTTTGCTCCACCAATGGTCCCATGGGCAAAATCATCGTGGAATCCGCCTGTGGTTAAAAACGTAACTATGAACTCTACTAATATGATCGGTAACTGCAGCACAAAGATGAATATGAGCAATTTTATCAATTTCTTGTGCTCTTCGATTGTAAGCCCAGAATTAATAAGACAGTAATAAAAAATCACATAGATCCAGTATGACTTCCAGGAAAGCAAAAAATTAATAAGCGGAACTCTGTTCAGTAAGCCACTTACAAAGAAGAGAATCGTAAATGCTATTACAAAAAGATCAAGCGGGCTTTTTTTCAGTGTAAATGAACCGATTTCGATTTTCCTGACCAGTACCATCCCTGCAAGAAAAATAATAAGAATATCATCTATCTGAGTTATAACCTGAACACCTACAATGTTATGAAGACCATACTGAATGCTACAGGTGATTATTACTGCACAAACGATATGGAATATTCTAATTCGCATTATGCATTCACCACGTAATTACAGTTCCTCTGGAATATCCGCAAATCAGTGAGGAGATTAATCTATGATTTTCACTGATATTCTTTTCAGCCGAATAAATTTCAGCTATTTTAATCGAATTGACTTTCAAATACTTTTCTTTTCTTTCTTCTCCCATAATCTGCAACAGTTTGCTGCATGCAGTATTGTAGTCATTAAACGGAAACCTGTACCCATTAACCCCGTCCTCAACGAGGTAATCGGGGTCAGCTGTTTCAGAAACCAGTGCAGGAAGGCCGCAGGCCATCGCTTCTAGAAGTGCATTAGAAGTTCCCTCCCTGCTTGAAGCAAGCACTACCGCATCCGCCCACCAGTAATAATGTTCTACCCTGTCATGGTTTCCAGCCCAGATAACTTTATCCAGAGAAAGATGTCCATTTGCAAATATCAAGCATTCCTTATAATAATCGGGGACTGTTTCCGGACCGACCACAGCCAGCACGATATCTGGACGGTTCAACATCGAAACTACCCTGAGAATGAAAAGCAGGTTTTTTTCCGGCGAAACTCTTCCGCAGTAGAGAAGTTTGAATGCTGAGGAAGAGGTATCTTTCAGGCAGTTAGGGATCGGGGCATCATCGCAGGCCGGGTGAAACCTGGTGATGTCAATAGAGTTGGGAATGACCGCTATCCGCTGTTCTTTTATACCTGCGAATTGGATGAGTTGGCTTCTTGCAAATTTTGAATTGCATACTATAGCTTTAAGTGTCCGCATACTGTTGAGAAATTTTAACTGCCTGTATTCTGAATAAAGATGGGTGCTGCGGATGGAACATACTGCCGGAATGTTGAAAACAAGACCTATTAAGTGGCAATATTTATTCACACCCTGAAGGGTGGAGTAAATAACTGAAGGACGAAGCTTTTTTACCAGCATGGCAAATCGGAGAATAAAGAAGAGGTCTACAGCCCCTTTCTTTTTGAGATCATGCAAAGTAATACCTTCCGGGATGCTCAATTCTTGCCGGTTTCTAAATAGTATAAGATTAACAGAAAACTTATTCCGGTCAAAACTATTCAGCAGCTGAATCAGCTGGGTTTCTGTACCACCTCGTTTAAGAGCCGGTGCCACGAAAAATAGAACAATTTTACTTTCTTTATTCAATACAGTTTTTCCATGTTTTATAAATGTTGAGTTTTTTTGCTGATACTCGGTAATGACCCTGCGCCTTATCTGGTATTATAGTGGGTGTTTTTGGCACACACATCAATACATTAAGAAAATGAATAAAAATCTGGTGCTCACTGTAGCTTTGATTCAAGAATCAGTTTACCCAGCTCCGGAGTCGTTAAAAAACACATATCTGGCCATTTACTAGTTATATTCCTTAATAACAATTCAAGCTGTTCTAAACCTTTCTTGCGGTTTGATTCTTTTATGCATCCCATATAATTTACACGGTGAGATGAAATAATCGCCGGCATGTTCTGGCGGAATGCGGATGAAATCTGGGCAAGGCATAAGTTAACGCAATCGGCATTGCCTTCAGACGGTTCGAAGTGTGCATTGCGAACCAGATAGATCTGCCCATATTTATTTTTTTCACCGAGAAAGTGAGATGATTTGCAGTCCATCGTGCCATGGTATTGATATTTCATTCCTTGTATGAAACGTACATTGTTTTCAGCCCAGATCTTTTCAACCGCATCGGTCCAGGTATAGTTGGGTGCGATCGCGCTTTCCGGCTTTTCTCCGAAAATGTTTGTGAACATACTGATTCCCTCACTGATAACTTTTTTAATATCAATGTTTCTTTTTCCAAGCTCTTCATCTGTCTGGTATGGTGGTGAGTAGTAGCTGGTGCCAGATTTTGATGCGTTCTGCGGGACACCGCACATACCCAACTCAAATGTTTCTAAAGCCTCAAAGTTTGAGCTTCGGAGGTCATCTAACCATTTCCAGTACCGGACGTGTTCACGCCCATGGAACTGGGGCATAAATAAATGATCTTTCCTGCCTTGTTCCCAGATTTCCTTTACTTTGTTACGATTTTTACTGCTGAGTGTCTTCAGAACCGATTCATATTGATATTCAGTAAAATGTGACTCTTTGATCAGTCGGAAATCAGGATTAGCCATTATCATGTTCGCAGTAATGCTGGCCGGTTTCCCTTGACAATCCTTTACAGAACGGAGCACATCATAGAGCGCATGCAGGTCATCTTCAGTTTCTAATGAGTCGAGACTGTAATTGGAGTGTTCCATCCGGTATCCGTGATCACATAATTGACGGTATGCGTCGGCTGAAGCGGTCCTAATACTACCCCAGTCATCTGACTCAATTACAACAATCTTCTGGCTGCATCGCCATGATTTCAGCCGGATTTTGAGATCCGCTTGAATGCGATCCAAAACACTTTTCAGGTTCATTTTAGCGGTTTGTTATTCCTATTTTCTTAAAAAATGTGTACAATAACACTTTAAACCAAGGCATGGGATCACTGGTTGACCATACAGAAAAGCGCACATGTCTCTGCATGCTCAGGAAAATTGCCTCTAGTAAATACTTAAAGGGCTTCTTTGAATATTTAATAAGGTGAATGTACTCTAAACCTGCGAGCCAGTATGCCTTGTTCTGCTTTAAATTTGAAAGGTTACCAGGAGAAATTCCAACCATATCACAATATCCAATCCATGACAAGTCGATCCCAGCTTCTGTTGCAAGTGGACTGAATCCTTCTGGACGTACACTCATTTCAATAAAACAGTACTTTTCCCCCTGCTTTTTAAATTCTATACCCCCGAAGCCGCGGTAGTCAATCTTTCTAATGAAATTATCTGAGATTTCCTTCAAACGTGGATTATCCTCAGCCATTCCTGAAGCCATGATACCTTGGTTGGGTGGCATTTGCCGAATTTTCCGGCCCGTACAACCATAAATGTTCTTACCGTCCCTTGTTCTGTAAAACATATATGTGTATACATCAGAATCACTGCCTTTTATATACTGCTGCACAAGGAAAAAAGAATTTTTATTTAGGAGCTCATATCCGGTGGCTTCGAGCTCCTTGAAATTTGAGCATATGCGGGTCTTGAAACCAACCTCACCACGATTTTTCCACCAGACCGGCTTAACAATACAAGGGTAGGGAATACTGCTCATTGCGGTATTAAAGCTGTTCAGGTCTTTTACGTATTTAAAAGGCGGTACATCAAGGCCGTTCTCTGTTGCGCACCGGTTCGCTCTGCTTTTATCGATCATATTGAGGATTATTCCCTTTGCGGGTATGCATAAGTCAAATCTGTTTAAATCCTCTTTACATTCTGAAAAGTAGGTGCATGCTGAATCAGTTACAGGAAAATAAATCGGTTTGCAATTAAATGTTTGTTCTTCCTGCCAGCGTTTAAGCCAGTCTAAAAAACCTTCCGATACGTTCGGCCCCTTTAGTTCGAATGCTGCAGTGCAGTATTTACTAGCGGCATAAAATTTAAAAGATGGTGCTGGTGCGATTACATAGACAGGTATCTTATGCCTGCCCAGAGAACGGATAAACCCCAATACACTACCCCAGGCAGGTCCGGCAATTAAAACCGCAGGCCTGAAAGTACTTATGATATTATGCTTGTCTTTGGTCATTCTTGGTCTTCTTTTATGTTAAATGATCGGTTTCCAATGTGACTCTTTTTTTTTTCAAAAAATGATGTATACGAAGCTCGCCAAGTAAAGTAAATCCGCATTTTTTATGAGCGGAAATGGAAGCTGTTCTATTGGAAAAGATTCGGCTGAATGCTATATCGGTATTTTTTTTATTTATTTCTTCTAATGAGAATTGGAGCAACGTAACTGCAATTCCTTTTCCCCGCATTTCGGGACTGACAGCAAGGTTTAGTATCTCACAGGCCTGTTTGCCAATGGTAAGTTCCGGGAGTGAATTCTCATAAAGCCAAGGTTTACACCATACAATACCGGCAAGTTTATTCTCTATATATGCAGTGAAGCATGGATACTTATGCCTGAAACGCCACTCCAATTCTTTACGCAATTCAACTTTATGGTGAAAGTAATAAGAAAAATCAGCCGGCCAGAAATCAATAATTTTCTCAAGTTCTTCAGTTCCGGTTTCTGATAATACAATCGCCGGGTTTTTAGTAATATGATTGTATGCAGGGGCGGTTTCCCTGAAAAATAAAAGTTTTTTATCTTCAGTCCAAAACCATGTCTTTAAGTATTGGAGTGTAAAGATAATGTCTCTGTCTATTATTCTTAAAACCAGTGGTAAAAAGGTACACTTTCCCACTCATCAACTCCTGGCAGCTACTTGCGAAGAAAAACGGTTTTTAGCCAGTTGGCCCATTTCAAGAAGCAATTGTTTATCCTCTTTTTTAAGCGTCAGAAAGTAGATGGCAGAAAGGAATGCGGCACTTAGAGAAGCGTATGCAATAAGTTGGAACCACCCGCTTATCTGTATATGCAGGCTTATTAAATAAGTGATTGCAACTGGTATTACACCTATTACGAATGGCCTGACTATGTCTATGGCAAACTCCCAGTTATTCTGTTCAATGTGAGAACATCCTATAATATTGTAAATGATGCCTTTGAAAACCATACTGGCACACAAAGCATAGGTTGTCGACACAAAACCCAGTTTCAGCCACCAGAGCCCGATAAAGAGCACACCAAGACCAACAATCGCTGTGAGTCCCTGCAGAATTGCAGTGGTTTTTATTTTACCCAGGCCAATTAGGACCTGCCCAGAACATATTGATGGAAGTGATATTATTGAACAAATGAGAACTACTCGAATGTGTGGTGCAAGCCAGATGAATTCGTTTCCAAGCCAAAGTCGAAGCAGTTGCGGAATTATAGGAATCCCAGCAGCAAGCATCAGCATAACAAGCATGGTACCCGCCCGGGTACCCCGGTTCACAATGGATTTAAGCCTTGAGATATCATTCAATGCGTGATGTCTGCTGACGGTCGGAATAAGCACACGCATAATTTCTACCAAGAGCTGAGCTATGTGACTGTTTAGCATTACTACAATCGAATAAAAAGTGAGCATTTTGGGACCAAGAGTATTTGTGATTATCCATTTTGATCCCTCAAGAAAACTGGAGCTAAAAAAGGTGCCAAGAAAAGTAAAAATGGCAAAAGAAAGAAGCGCTTTTAAAGCCCACATCTTTACAAATCTTGGAGAGATCCGCAATGCAGGTGATAATTTTTTTGACATAAAATAATGAATTATGTTTGCAGCATCGATACTTCCAATATACAGTGCAATGTAAGTCCATGGTTTAAGTTGAAAAAAAGAGAATATCAAGAAAATCAAAAGGGAGCCCCCGACTCTGAAAGCCATTCTAATTCCGTTTACAAGGTCATATCTTTGTAAGGCGCCCAGAAAGCCGGAAAAAGGCATGAATAGGAATTTTACAACCGATGTAATTCCGATTACTATCATTGTAAGGATAAATTCATTATGCAGTTCCACAGGAAGTTTAACAAACGAACTGGGGGAATAAGCTATATATACACAGATCAGTAGTGCTATAAGACCTGTAATCAAGCCGTGAGCGACAGCAGTACTCATGTACTCGTTGGTTTGCGTTTGGTCTGTTCTTGCATTGGAATCCGCAACATATTTAGTAGTTGCAGCTGCAGTACCTACCCTGAGCAAATTGATGAATCCATCAAAACTCAGCGCCAGAACTACAACAGCGTACGCTTCAGTTCCGAGTTTCCCTATTGCGTATTTAACAAGAAAGAAACGTATTCCCATGTCTATCAATAGAGACAGACATGACCAAGTCGAGTTAATGAGTATGCGATGAGATTGCTTCATTTTGCAGTGTTAAATGCCCTTTTGATTTCAGAAGAGGCCATTGATAGGCAGTGTGGGAAGGAAAAAATTGGACCATCCTGAGTGAAAACCTATCTTATTCTAAACAATTCCCTTTTGATTCGCCTGATCAACTCTTTGTCTTCTTCTGTCTTCTGCCCTGATATAAAAGCATATTGAATTATTACAATCAGAATGGTAATAGACACCAGGCCGAAAGAAAAAATAAGAGGATACAGTCTGGCTGCACTGAAATTTTTAGTTGTATATTTCGGATCGACGATTTTGAAAGCTTCTTTACTCACAAGCATGGATTTCTCCAGCTCCGTAGCAATCATGCTCTGGAGTTTTTCTCTGAGAAGGGGATCCGAAATAGTTATCAGCTGGTTTTCAAGATAACTTACATTTTCCCGTGCTTCAGATTGAACAGATGTCTGAATGAAACTGTTCAGGTAATCCAGGTAAGATGTCAACATTGTATCTGAAAACAATGAATCACTGCTCTCAATGCTGAGAATCATCGTTTTGTTTTTTAGAGATTCTTTTTTCAGGTAGGTTTTTCTTACGAATTCACCGAGCCAAAGAGAATTTGGTGAAACAAACGTTTCAGACCAGTTGTTTTTGAGAGTATCGTAAAACATGTAGTACTCTTTGGGTTTGGCATTTTTATAGATTATTGGTAAAAGATTATGTTTACTGATTAACTCTGCACTGAATTTTTTGCTATTCAGAATCAGTTCAATTTTGTCGAGACCGGGATTCCCTGCAATATTCAACTGACTTGCCATGAATCCACCGATTGCGCCCAGGCCAGAGAGGTTCGGAGCACCTATATCATCACTTTCTTTGGCTGCAATGATCGCCTCCGAAATATAAACAGGTCCCTTTTTAATTGCCGCAGCATATCCCAGCACTAATCCAAGGACAGCTGCTCCAAGAATCCACCACTTCTTTTTTATTAATGCATATATATACACCAACAGATTGATTTCACCTATGTCCGGAGAGCTGGTGTTTGTGCAATAAGGGCCTAAAGGAAATGCTTGGGTCAAATCCGTCTGCTTGGGTGTAACTTGGTTATGTGTGGTTTCCATTGATAATGAAATACTTAGGATGATATATGTAGAAACAGGTTTGAAAATGTTTAAAGATAAATGTAATATACCATCTTCTTTGGCTGGTAATCAAGGTTTCTATAACGGTCTGAAAATTTAATACAGAAAAAAAGCTGATTATAAGTGGTTTCCTCTGGTATTTTTAAACAAACCAAGGAGCCATCATGAGTCCCAAGACACGCAGAGAGCGTCGTAATCACGATG
>JAAYYB010000212.1 GCA_012515615.1 Fibrobacter sp. | reverse complement strand
CAGAGATGACTTAAGGACTCACCACAGGTGCATTTAACGAATTGAGTCAATCTTTCACCCCAGAGATGACTTAAGGACTCACCACAGGTGCATTTAACGAATTAAGTCAATCTTTCACCTCAGAGATGACTTAGTGCCCCCCCCACAAATCCAGTTAACGAGCTAACTCACTCTTTCACCCCAAGGTGACTTCTCTCTTCCCATAATCTCTACACAGATCAGCCTTTATACCCCGTACTTCTCAAGTTTTCCCGAATCAATTCATATGTGCCCCATCCGCATTTTATATATTAATAAACTGTACTATTCAGGCAATGTAGTTTAACTTTTCCAGTGGACTGTGACAGCCCTCAGCCAAACTGAACGAACTACAAGGTTTTCTCTTTCATCACTGAAAAGAGGTATACGTTGAGTCTGCCGAAGTGTTCAAAATAGCGGCTAAATTATGCGTCCTCTGAATAGTAAACTGTTTACATTTTCTTTTGTGGAGGAACCTGTGTATCGACCGGAGCTCAAACTCTTGGACTGCTCAATCCGTGATGGCGGACTGATCAACAAATGGCAATTCAGTGATGAATTTGTCAGAGCCACATATCAGGCGCTGAGTAGTGCAGGAGTTGACTACATGGAGATGGGCTACAAAGCATCAAAAGATCAGTTTGATCCCAAAGTCTATGGAAAGTGGCGGTTCTGTGATGACGAAGATATCAAAAAAATAGTTGATGGTATCGATTCTGATATGAAACTGTCCTGCATGGTCGATATTGGAAGAGTCAAAGAAAAAGACATCCTCCCAAAAAACGAATCTCCCTTCAGCATGATCCGCGTTGCCTGCTACATAAAGGATGTCAGCAAGGCTATCGGTACCTGCCGTATGATTGCCGACAAAGGATACGAAACGACTGTCAATATCATGGCTGTATCGACTAATCTGGAACGTGAAATTGATGAAGCACTCAATGACCTGAGCAAAACCGATATACCGATTGTCTATGTTGTTGATTCTTATGGCGCAATGTATTCCGAGGACATAACCTTCCTGGTTAAGAAGTACAAAGATGCACTCCCGGGAAAAACGATTGGGATACACACTCATAACAACCGTCAGTTAGCCTTCGGGAACACGATTCAGGCCATAATCGATGGCTCAAATTTTATTGACGGGTCGGTATTTGGAATTGGACGCGGTCCCGGGAACTGCTGCCTTGAACTGATGCTGAGTTTTCTGCAGAATCCCAAATACCATATCAGGCCGGTTCTCAAGCTGATTCAGGATTACTATCTGCCGCTCCAGCAGAAAGTCGAGTGGGGCTACATTATACCCTATATGATTAGTGGCATGCTCAATGAACATCCCCGGGTCGCGATCTCTTTCCGCGATTCTCCGGAAAGAGACGACTACGTCAAGTTCTACGACCTGCTCACTACACCTGAAACAGAAAACCAGACTGCAGGAGCCTGAGTGCTTAAAATCGGCATCGCAAGAGGAATTCCCAAACAGCATCTGATACCCGCTTTCCAGGCAGCACTGGAGGGCGGTTTTTCTTTTCTGGAGATCACTATGAACACCGAAGGCGCGGCAGAGCTTATTTATGCTGCAGCACGGGAATTCAGCGGCAAAGCTCAGATCGGAGCTGGAACAGTGACGGATCTGGATGAAGCAAAGGAAGCTCTTGGGGCAGGTGCTCAGTTTATCGTTTCTCCTTTGGTAAACACTGAATTAATAGACTACTGTAAAAGCCGGGAAATTCCGGTATTTCCCGGTGCTCTCACTCCTACTGAAATATATGAGGCCTGGAAAGCCGGTGCCACAATGGTGAAGGTTTTCCCTGTTAAGTGTATGGGCGGAGCTGAATACATAAAAGAACTGAGGGGCCCTTTCGATAAAATGAAGCTTCTGGCCTGTGGTGGAGTGACACCTCAAAATTTGCCTGATTACGTTAAAGCCGGAATTGACGGGATAGGAATCGGGGGGCAGCTTTTCAGGAAAGACTGGATCGAATCACAGAAGTACGAAAATATCAGGGAAACCGCTCTACTGTTCGATTCACATACGGACATCAGGTAATGAAATCAGTGGCAATTTTTGCTGCCTTATCATAGCATCTACACTATTGAGAGAGCCTCGACGCCCCCTTCCAAAAGCTCTTTTTTCTTATTCTTTAACAAGCATCCAGTTGGCGCCCTCTTCCAGAAGACTCTTTACTATTTCAAGGTCAGCACATTCCCGGGCGCACCCAAATAAAAAAGGGCACCTTTTCAGGTACCCTTTTAATTCAGAATCAAGTAGTAATAGTAATATTACTTACCGTATTTGATTTTTGCTGTTCCTGCTGCATCAGTAGAAACAGTCGTCATCTCCAACAGAACATATGCATCTTCGTCTGTCTTAACAACAATAACATCACCAACAGCAACCGATAACTTGCCATCTGCATCAGCATCAGCTGCAACAAACAGATCTGCGATTTCCTCTGCTGTTTCCACATCGTCGAAATCAACATCTACGGCATGGAACTTTGTCGCATTGGGGCTTGACCAGGTTGAGAAAGCGGAGATACCACTGGTGCTCTTTGCATAAGCAGGTGACATCAGAACAGGTCCTGCAGGGGTTTTTGAAGAGTAGGTGTAAACGATATCAACACCGGATCCGGCTGCTTTTGCAGCAGCGGCAAGCATAACTTCACCATTGTCGAGATCAACAGAGCTTCCCAGTGTTGCATGTGAGTGGCCACCAAGAGTGACTGTACCAGTAGCAACATCTGTCCCTGAACAATCTTTTCCGCCGGCAACTGTGAAATCATCTGATTTATTGCTGGATGCTTCACCGGCTTCAGCAGTCAGTGTGATAGTATAGCTACCATTGCACGCATCTGCTTTCGGAGTGATCTTAATATACATATCACCACCGGTCTTCTTGATATCCAGGTCTTCAAAATCAGCAAGAGTAATACCCTGCTTTGTAATAGTAAACATAGCTGTTGCGTTTGCGCCAGCAGCACTTTCGATGGTAACATTAACGGCACTGAGAGCGACATTGCCATCGATTTCTGCTGTTACATAGTAGTCAGATCCAGCATTCATTGTAGTAAAGCCAGTCAGTGACTTGATTGTTACTTCGTCATCATCGACCTCAAGCGGATTGAGCTCGCAACCAACCAGACCAAGACCAAGAAGAGCCGCAACTGCTGAAAGTGAAAGCAGTTTATTCATACAAAACCTCCTCATCCGTTTAAAACGGATCTATAAGTGTTAAAAAATGGGCTGCTTTTCATGCAGAAATAAGAATAATACATCTTCGCACAATATAAAATCAAACAAAAAACAAAAGCGTTTCCTGTTTATCATGTGCCATTAGAGCAATCATCCTTTTTATCTGAATGAAGAGTAAAATACAAATGTTTTCTGATGTGACATTACTGTAATATCATTAATTGTTTTTGATTCCACAATGTTTCCTGATTTACCACGTGCATTCACATCTAAAGAATAGGTTCCGGGCTTTACCTGTATCCTTGCGATTTGAATAGTTCTGGGGAGAAGAAAACAGGTCCTTGTATCCGCCCTCTCCATCTGATCAGCGAGTACATCGGTGCCGACGTTTATGAGCAGGTTTGCAAGAGGGTTATCGGTTTTCACCTGTTCCTTTGCCTTCTGCGCTGTAATTGTCCGCAGAACAACTCTCGCTACAGTGCGAGTAAGATTCGCATTTTTTGCATCATCAAGGTATTTCTGTGCCTGTTTTTCAAGGTCATTAATAATAATCGATGAATAGCTTCTGCTGGATCCACTGCAGCGGATAGAAAAATCGCTGGTCTCAGAAGGATAGGTCTTGAGAGTCGGGAGTGCGAATTTGATGTGAAACGTAGTTCCGGAATCGGTCTTTTTTCCTTTTCCGGCCTTTCTCATTTCACTCTCTGCAATAGGCGGAGCAGTCGTGGATATGGTCTCCGTTAAGCCGTCAGGCCTGGTGTGATTGACTACAAGCATGCCATCTTTGACATATGTGCCAGCCCATATCGATTCATCGAGCGCAGGCCCTCTTCCGGCGTACCCGATAAAGATTATCTCCGATGAATTATTTTTGAAAATTTCACTTCCGGCCGCTTGCGGCTTGAGATCAAGTCTTACATTGTCATCGGGCCTGTCGTTCTTATTGAACATGTAGTAGGCAAATTCTCCTATTGGCCCGGGAAGAGTAACCGGTCCTCTCTGGAAAGCCTGAATGGCTTTGTAAAGAGAGATCATGGAATTGTCAGTTTCCCCTGCCGCATCATAAGCTATTGACGATACATAATGAAACATGCCATCAGAGCTGTATTTATCGTCCGCCCGATTTTTTCTTTCAAGCTCATCAAAGAGGAGCTGTGCCCGCCGGGTCTCAACCAGTGCCCCGTCATTATCACCAAGGGCAAGGAAGTTGAAAGCCAGAAGCTGGTGTATCATAGTGAGCTCGTAGGGTTTGCTGCGGTATGGACGGACGTTGTCATTGATCATTATAGCAGCGGCCTCATTGGTTACCGAGCGGGTGAAAAGCTCACTATAGATCTCAGCGGCCCGGTTCAGGTAAAAAGTACTGGAGTCGTACATGCCTGCGTAATGATATAGCACGCCGATATCCATATTGTAAAGCATAACGCTGTTTTTGCCGTAAAGCCTGGGGTTGCTTTTAACAACCCTGATTGCAGAAAGAGGATCGTTTTGTAAAGTAGCATCAAGGAGCTTCTCGAGTCGCATGGCGCTGCGCCCCGCGCAGGAAATTATGACAGATAATATAATGCATATAAAACAGCACAGATAAACTCTGTTTTTCATAAATTTAACGCTCCTGCAGCAGAAGCGCCTGTATCTATTCTTTTTAGAATCTGGTTTTGGCTCTTTCAACGTACTTCTTTATCTTCTTCTCACCGATCCAGACTTTACGGTTGTTTTCAATCTCTACCAGCTCCATATTGGTCTGATAAAAAACGACCGCATTGCCGCCCTCCTGGTCGACTATCGTATTGAGGGTTCCGATCATCATAAGATCCGCACCGGTCTCTTCACCCATATCCTTGCGGGTCTGTACGGAAGCGTTTTCGGCCATGTCTTCCTTTTCATCACGGAGCTGTTCGCGCTCGGTTTTGGTGGCAACGAAGTCTACTTTGCCGGAGTTAAGGAGCGCCCGTTCGACATCCTTTACGAATGTTTCGACGCTGATGTGCTCATGGCTCTTGTTTACGATTTTTCCAACGATAACTGTGGGACGTTTGTTTTCCGATTCCCACTTGTATAGCCAGCGCTGTGAAAGGCAGTCTTTAATCATCTCTTCGGCCACCAGCCTGGAATCTGTATCGTTCCATTTTCCGGTAATGTCAATTGTGGAATCACTCTGTACGCGTGCAACCTTTGTCGTGCAGCCTGCAACCAGAACCGGCAGAAGCCAGTACAGGATTTTTTTAGACACTGGAAACATCGGGCCTCCCTTGGGGAAATTATGAATTACGAATTATAAGTTATGTGCCACCTGACTTATGCACCTGGAATAAGACAAGTTGCTTATCATCTTTTCCCGGAGGCATGAGTCAGGTATTAACAATCAGGAGTACAAAATACCTCAGGCATAACTTTTCTACAAACAATCACTTTTTACACAGCACTGCGGACTGCTGTTTGAGCCAGGCAGAGGCGCGTTTTTTAACATCTTTTTCCGCTGCTTCAGGAGTAGAGAAGTAATACTGCCTGTTTGACCGTCCTGCGAATATGTCACCATCAGAAGAATTGGAAGTAAATTTTCTGGACTGCTTGAGATTCTTCTCCATGACTTTCATGACCGGTTCCTGCCCCTTAACGGAGTTTGTTGTCACGATGATAAGAGTTTTCTGGTAAAGCATGTAGTTAATGTCCAGCGATGCAGAATATGTTTTTACAAATTCATTTCTGGAAGGATCACCGTTTACCTCCTTAAGATAAGCGGATTGGGACACGATTTCCGGTTCAAGGTCATCGACCTTTGGAAGTGACACTATACACTCTTCCAGGATTCTCTCCCCAACCTCCGATTTCCCATCAGCAGTGGATTGTGCATGAATAACGGTGACATCTTTCTGCTGAACATCGTTCTTTTCTGATCCACTGTCCTGAGCAGACAGTGCAAACGGAACCAGAGCAGTCATCAGAGTTGCACAAAGTATTCTTTTCATTTCATACTCCATTTATATCGTTAATTGTTTGTTCCTAATCTCGCTCTATATATCAGTTGTAGTTGAGTTTCTTTACTTTTCTGAACCGGTCCGAGAAGAGAAAGCCCACCTCGAGTCCGGCAGAGTGATCCCTGGTCTCATTTGCCACAAACATATAAGGGACTCGCACTCTCACCTGCATCTGCTCGGTCACATCCAGAACAAAGCCCAGGTGAACCGTTGCTGAGGGGCCCAGATTCTCCCCGAAGTCATCGGTTTTATCAAAATAATGAGCGCCTACCCCCATTCCCAGAAAGGGACGGAAATCGGAATTCGTCAGAAAAAAATCAAATCCCAGATCCGCGCCGAAATTTTTTCCCGGAGCCAACCAGTCGAAATCAAGAAAAAGGCCGATACGATCCTTATAGTAGATCTGATTTATTAATGATAGTTTCATAAACGTTTTGGAATGGTTTTGCAGCTCTGTATTGAGCGGAATCATTGCTCCGGCTGCAATTCCCCCGCTGTAAACAGTCAGAGGTGATGTTGGAATCCCCTTCTCAGATGGATCATCAGCAAACAAGACCCCCGCATAAATCAGTATTGCGGCAGTGACGATCAGTCTTCTCATTTTTAGCCTCTCTTTTTCAGGTTTTATTTACCAGTTCAGTTTCATCAGATAGACACTTCAGAGCAAAAAAAACGCTCACTATTTCAGCACACCTACATCACTGTACGGACCCCGGAAAAGGACCCTGAACTCGATGCCGACTCTGTGATTGATGCGGCTGTTGAGCGAAACCGAATATGGTACTCTCAACTGAAGCTGCGCCTGTCTGGAGAGATCTGCGGAGAAACCCATATGCGCCGTCAAAAACGGCATTGCCGCTTCTGAGGAGTTTACATTATCACCAATTCTGTACTGAAAGCCGCATCCTGCACCCGCAAAAATCCGTCCTCCATCAAGATTCAGCGACCCGTCAAGACCCAGATCGGCTCCGACTGTTTTTCCGGAAACCAACCCATAAAAATCGAAGAAAAGATCTGCGTTATTATTAAGATAATACTGGCCGCAAAGACCAAGCAGAAGGTCTCTTCCCCATCCTTCATTTTCCTCTGAAGGCATAAGGGAGAGCCCAAATCCGGGTCCCCATCCAAACCTGGTCAAGGGTACCGGATGTTCAGTTGATTCCTCCGGATTAAAATCGCCCCCTTTTAAGCGGCTCTCTGTAAGAGTATTGGGAATAAACATAGAGCTCAAAACCTGGTGGGTTTTGTTTCTGTTTAGTTCAAACTGATATGTTCCTACATCTTTACCACGTGCATTTACTACTGAATACTTTCCAGGTGGCAGTGAAATAAAGACATCCCTGTTGTCTTCCTTGTGAAAGTCAGCATACACATCGAGGTAGCTCTCACTGAGTACAAGAAATTTACCGATACACTCTTTTTCCACGATAAGACCGCTGGAACTGTTTTGCAGATCGGTAAGCATTATGTCGCCCTGCCCGGAAATATTAAATCTATAGGAGGGGTGCTGAATCTCGCCACTGGTCAGAGCACTTGTTTCAACAGTTTTGCGATAAGCGTATTGATATGCTTCGTTAAGTGTTACTTTACGGTCAGCTGAAAAGTCGGCACTCCCCCTGAGTCCATTGAGCCAGTGAAAAGAGAACACAGAGCTCTTAAGAGACTGTGATTCCTGCGCGCGTTCATTTGCAGCCGATGACGCAATTATTACCTGGCCTTTAATCTTCTGTTGATCCCTCAGAAAAAACGGCTCTGCTCTGGTCCCGCCTTTGTAAACGGCTACCGCACCGCTCTGACAGGCATCAAAGATCCCTATTCTGATCCCTGCTGGAATACTATCAAGAAATGACTCTATTTTGCCGATCGGATACTTCGTTTCCTCCAATAATAAGCTCTGTCCATCAGCATGCCCCGAATAGTAAAGCAGAAAAAGGCTGTTCTGCGGATCTCTTTCTGATTTAAGAAGTCTGGCTGCCCTTGAAAGATGATTCTGCAGGTCGGAGCTGTCAGGACGAAGTGCGGTAATAACATTACTGCGCTCAAAACCTCCAAGCTTCACCAGCACATCAGCGAAACGCCTGGTGTCCTCTTCTGCGAAACGCAGGTCTTCTACCTTATTTCCACCATCGTTCTGACCTATAAGAAGGGCGTACCTGTAAGCAGATGCACTCTGCAGGAGGATAAATGCTATAAACAACAGAGCAGTCCGGAACATTCTCTACTCTTTTCTCAGCAGAAGAGTGGAGGCCTGAGATCCTTTTGAGAAAGAAAACTTTTGAACCGCTGATTCAATTTCTTCCAGGTCGCGGTATTTTTTAACAATTTCCGAAATCGATTTTTCAACAGATTCTGTTTTCAGCGGCTGAGGTGAAAAAACTGCCACGATAAGTTCTCCACCATCTGAATTGTCCAGAATGATACTGCCCGGAAAATGCAGATCGCTGCCTTTGCCTGAAGGGACGCTGCAGGAAACAGAGTTCTGATCAGGGTGATAAAAGGAGACTCTCCACCTGGTATCTATACTCAGCAGTGAAACGAACCACTCCCGCGAGGAGTTATATATCACCTGAATTCTGTCGCCCTCACGGAAAGTATCTGTCAGCCTGCCGTCAGAAACGATGCCTTCTCTTTCATATATGAAAGAGAGTCGCACATTACCCTTGAAGATAATGTCTTCGGTTTTTGAACTGAACGCGATCTTATTTACAACAGGAATTGCGGTTATGACAAGCAAAAGCCCCAGGACCGGCACCAGGACCGGGCGGGCCAGCGCATTAGTAAATACTGTATACCAGGCAGGTCTGATTTCCTTTACCTTTGCCGTATAAAAAGAGGTAAACGGGTGTTCAGCCAGAAACTCATTTCTCTCTCTTCGTAAATCCTGCAGATAGGAAAAGCAGGTGCTGCAGGTTTCAAAGTGCTTCTCCAGTGCTGAGGCCGAGCTCTTATCGAGTTCTCCGGTAAAATACCGTTCGATATCAAAGTGATTCTTCAGGCAGTTGCTCATATCAGGTCCCCCAGTGAAAGCCCCGATTCCGCACATTTTCTTTTGAATCTTGTAAGATGTCTCCGGATAGTAGACTCACCCATTCCGGTTATTTTTGCGATTTCATCCTGCTTGTATCCATCAAAATAGGTGTAGATTACCACTTCGCGGATTTTGCTGTCGAAGGCACCAAGAAAATGTCCGGATATCTCCTTGAGAAGCATCCATTTTTCCTGCGGGAGCGACTTTGTTTCCTCAGTGTGACATTCTTCATTAAATTCCGCATGTTTCTTTTTACGCAAAAGCGAAAAACAGTGATTAGTGCTGGTGCTCAGAAGCCAGGAGTATATCGATTCTTTTTTTTCGATCTTCGGCAGAGCATCTATAAGCTTCATAAAAACCTCCTGAGTGGCATCCCAGGCCTCATCCTCTGACTTAAGCAGCATTCTGCAGCGTGAATGCACCAGAGAGGCATAACGTTCATAAAGGGAACGGATCTGCTGTTCTGTTTCTCTTGATAGTGCTTTCATCTGCTTTTCTGTTTATTAGATGCTTCAGGAGTAAAAAGCCGCTCACATTGAGCAGGCAGAACCAGGTATTTCTACTACTTGATAGTGTTCAATGAATCCTGAGATACAGGAACGGAAACAGGTTTCTCAGAAGGTAAATCGGTGTCATTACCGAAAAGCGAGTCTTTTTCAGACTCCATTTTCTCCAACTCAGAACTCTCATTGAGTTCCTCTTCTGGAAGCGACTCTGAATTCTCCTCAGAAACCGCCTTCGATGAATTGGTCGAATCTGCAGAATGGTTTTCTTTTGCAGCCGAATCCTTTTTATTCTTCTTTTTACCTGTGGGCGCACTCTGTTCCTGCTGAGTGTCACTTACCTTTTTTACGCCCAAAGCAACAAGTGTGCTGTCGGCTACTTTGACTCTGGGCTGAGCTGCCGCACAATAAATTGATTCCGGATATTTTTGACAGATCCTTTCATAAAGCTGTTTTGCAGTGACATTCTTCTGAAGATACTCATCACTGAGATATGCGGCTGCATAGAGGGCTTTAGGGGCTATCTGCTGATCACCATAAGTCTTGTATATTTCATAGAACGCCTGTACGGCCCCTTTCACATCATTGCTGCTGCCGTAAACCATATCCTCAGCTTCCTTGAAAGCTATCTTAGCTGAATCGCGCCTGGTTTTCACAGTCAAAGGCAGCTGGAGTTCTTCCTGGGCGATTCTGGCGAAATCAGTCGACGGGAATTTGTTTATAATCTCTTTAAAAAGGCTGTCAGAAAGAGTGGAGTCATTCATGTCATCCCTGGCTACAAATGCCGCAGCACATAATGCTTTGGGAGCGACCTCCGGTCCGGCTGTGCTATCCATATAAAGAGAAAGAAACTGATTGTAGGCCGAGTCCGGTTCGTCGAGTTCATATCTGAAAAGCTCTCCTATTTTATAGGATGTCGCATTGTGAACTTCCCTGGACTCATTTTTACGATTTCTCAAGTCCCTCAGCATCTCTATTGCGGAGAGCCGTATTGAAGAGAGTGACACGCTGTTTTTATCTTTTGACTGTGAAGAGAGTTTGAAGAATTTTTCAGCGTTTACGTAGTCACCTTTCTTTTTCTGGTAGATCAATCCCAGCTCATAGAGTGCCTTTGATACCACAAGCGAAGTATCTCTGGAAACAGTAGAGCTATCGATATCAGCAGTTATCTTGCTCAAAACAGCTATTGCCTCATCATAACGTCCCATCCGGCTCAGTAAAATTCCTTTGGTCAGCAGAACTTCATCAAAGTATTGCGAATAGAGCCTCTTTTTGAGCATCATGTCAGCAAAGCCAAGTGCCTTGGAGAGAGAATCGACTTCTATGTAACAGCTCAGAAGTGCTTTGTCCATGCGAAAGGATTGTTCTGGAAGGTCTTTTTTTCTGGGTGTCTTCTCAAGCAGAACCATTGCTTTCTCATACTGTTTCAGCTGGATATAAAGCTCTGACATGCGAAGAATAAGATCTATCTTGTCAGTCTCTGATTTTACCTTGCCCAGAGCCTTTTCCATATAAGAAATTGCCTGAGCCTTGCTTTCACGTCTTATCGCGATATCGACAAGAAGAAGGCTGACCTGATGATCTTTGTCCAGATGAGAATATTTCTCAAGAATAATCTGTATCTGATCTTCTGCCTTATCCAGATTGTCTTCTTCAATAAATGATTTCGCGAGGTAAAGATACGATTCAGGGATGTGAGGACTTTGCGGAAAGTCCATCTGCAGTTCTTTAAGCCGCCTGACAGCCCTGGAGAAATCCTTTTTGTAAAAAAAAGTTTTACCCATCAGAAACAGCGCGTCATCATGCCATTTCTTTTTCTTGGAATAAACATCCAATACCTTTTGAGACTTTTCAATAGCCCGGTCGTACTTTGTTGAAACAGCCTGCGAAGGAGTAGTAACAAGACTGTCGGGGAAATTACGCATTACCTTGTTATGCTCTTTGTTCCCCTCGTAAAACGCACTCTCCCCGTTATAATATGTATTGAGATATGCTGTGCAACTCAGACCCAGTATTGAGGCACATAAAAGTATCGCAGGAAGAATTCTTTTCATTGAACCGCTCTTAGATATAATTGGCATCTTAGTAAAAATATATCCGGTTGATCATTAAAGAGTAATGAGTTGAAAGTCACAAGTCACAAGGAGGAAAAAGAGGGCTGGATTAATCAGCCTTGTTCAAAGCGGAGGTGAGCTTTATGAGGGGATCGAAACAGTTGTAGCAATAAAGGTTGTGTAATATTTCTATTTAATAGAGACATTTTAGTATTTTCAGCACAGTGAAAGGCTCCCGCCACAAGCAGGGATCAACAACGACTGGTGTCCTGCTATTGCAGAAATGATGGAGTGCTATAATGGTGTCATCTGTGGATATTTGCGTTTAATTATGAAAATTTTCAGAAGAACAGCTTTCTTAATATGCACACTCCTGGTCCTGTGTCCCCAACTGCTTTCTGCGGCAGAAAAGGAAGGAATACATTCCGGGCTGGATTCAACAGGAATAAACGAATACCGCGATTCTTTGATAGAAAGAGAACGCTCCAGAGTAGATGTATTTGAGCACACCGGCACCAACTTTTACCGTCAGAACCCCTTTCACATACCCGCTCCGGTAATCTTCGCCTCAGATGCCAAATCACCATCAGAACTGCTCGGAACCCATCCGCTTTTCTCATCGGTTCGGTTCGGGATATCAAGTTCGCTCAACCGGTTTCTTCCTTACGGCAATGTAGCCCCGATAAATACAATCAGGCAGGGGGGCCTCTTTTCCAGCACTACCGGAAGCCTGATGTCTGGAACGGATCTTGTTTCCGCAAATGAAATCTCAGATATCTTTCTGGAAAACGGTGGAAATCTCTCCTACCGCAGGACCGGTTTACTTACAGTCCCGGAAGCCACACTGCTGTGGGAAAACGGGGTATTTGATGAGAATATTCTTCAGGTGCGATTTTCCAGACCACTTTCTAAACACCTTTTGATCAGTGCGTTTTCCAACTTTCGTCATTTCGACGGTAAGTCATACAGCCATGATGGAAATGATGTCTATTTTACATACAGCAGAGTGACTGACACATCACATCTTTCCCACAAAGGTTATAATCCTCTCACCAATGAACACACGGTTGGAGCAAGCCTGGCCTGGAGCCCTGACAAAAGACAGAATACGATTCTGGATTTTTACTATGGTGACCTGTCAAACGAAATTGCTCTTGACAAAGAAAAACCAAGAGATCAGCTTGAACATGCACTCATCAGCCGCTACCCGCTCCGTTTACAGTTCCAGTCCTCACGGGATCTGCCCGGAGAATGGTTTATCGACGTTGAGGGCAGATATGAAAACGAACCTATAACACGCATCACCGCAGGAGACGAGAATGGTAGAGTTGTACCAGTACGTAATGATGCGAGGAGAGATGAGAAGGGTCTGGCGCTGCGCTCAGGTTTAAAACTGGCAAACAATGACACTGCCGGGATAGTTCTTGAGGTAAGGAGAAATACAGATGATCTTTTTGATGGTTCAAAGGTTCTGTCCTTAAAGAGCAGACCGGAACTTTTTTACAGACACTCTTTTGACCTTAAAAGCATGGAAGGCACGATCGGTGCCGATGCGGGTGCATTTTTCCACGATATGGAAGGCCGACTCTCAGTTAGACCATTCTGGAATGCCGGGATTAATCTGTCCTCAGAAAACTCAGAAATCAGAGGTTATGTAAAGCAAGACAATATCCCGTACACTGTACCCTACGATTCCTTTGCAGAAAACCAGGCGAGACTTGATATGTACTACAATGCCGGGCTTGAATTCTTCCGGAAATGGGAAAAACTCGATCTTCTTCTGGGATATCAGTTTGTATATGGCGCATCAGACTCAAATGTAAATGCTTCCTGGATCAACGGACAAGCCCCTTACAGACAGCCACGTTCTGTTCTGGTCATAGCACCTGGGTTTGGAGAATGGAACGGTCTTTCTTTTCGCACAAGCGCAATGATATCGGATTGTAAACCATACCTTAAAACAAGTACGGCCCTTTCATACACGGTGCATCCAGTCAGCACCAGAGAATATATAAGAGCACTTCTGTCTTTCGATTACTGGAGTGAAAGAGAGCCTGTGATGTTTGCAGGATATTCAGACTGGAACATTCCTATCTACAATCTGAATGTTGAAATATCGGCACACATCCGTTCATTCAGGCTTTTCTACAAAATCGACAACCTTCTGAACCGCCGTTTCGCCTATATACCCGGTTACTATTCACCGGGATTGACATTCCGCTGGGGGTTCAACTGGTTTATTCAGAGATGATGAACTTTTTGCGGTAAACTTTCCCGCTGTATTCAACAATAAAGAAGTAAAGACCGGGGGCAAGGGGCCTCAGTACCCCGGGATCAATCTTATACCTGAAAGGTGTTTCAGGTTCCACATAAGAGCCGTATTTCCAGACCAGATCACCATCTGCGGAACGAAATGACAATTTTATATTCAGGTTATTATAGTTTTCTGATCTTGCCATGAATTCAATTGTAAGCGAAGCATTCCTCTTTTTTTTAAGTACAGTAGGATAGAGAAGAAATCTGGATGCAGAGATTTCCTGCATTTTAATCTGCAGGGTACAAAGTTCAGCACAAATAGAAGTGCCAAGAGTATCGGATCTGAGATATCCGGGGGCAACAGCATAAAGCTGCACCGGTTCCTCTCTGTACATTGTGAGAGTGCCCACACCATTGGAATCACAGTTAAGGGTCTGAAATTCAGCGGAACTTTTCAACTTATAAAAAACGGTTCCATTTTCGACTCTTTTACCAGTTTGGTCTTTTAGTAACACAACCAGTCCGCTTTCAACTCCGAGCACCACGTCTTTACGGGCAGGAGCACTCTGAACCATGACCTGTTCTTTCTGACCAGACAGAGAGATCCATAAACTGGCCGGAAAAGGAGCCTCTACAGACGCAAAACAGAGGCCGCTGCTGTCTGTAACGGCAAGAGAATCACCGATATTGCTCTGTATCAGAGCATTTCTGACAGGATCTCCGGAGGAATCCTTTACAGTAATAAAAACCTCGTTGTCGCCCATGCACGATAAAAGGGCATCGGGAATTCCCCTCCCATAGGAATTATCGATGGAATCCTGGAACGGAACAGGATTACAGAAACTATAAAGTCTCTGTCGTGCCTTCTCTGAAGAGATCCCGGGATGAGACTGCAGGATAAGGGCACACAGTCCTGCTACCATTGGAGTAGAAAACGAGGTACCATTACCATTTGGAGCGTAGGAAGAGAGATCATCACCATAAATAACCGGAACCTCAACACCCATTCCCTGTACCACCAGGTCGGGCTTTTTGCGTCCGTCCACAAGAGGCCCCCTGCCACTGAAATAGGCTATTTCACCCGATGAGGAAACCGCTCCGACTGAAACCACATCTTCAACATCGGCTGGGGCAACAATTGAACCAGCACCTTTTGTCCCCTCGTTTCCGGCAGCATTTACCACCAGTATTCCATGCTCAGCAGCATAAGCGGCGGCACGGGAAACTATTGTTGAGCTCCCGTCAAGCCAGGAATAAGGATAATCGACGATTGGAACTACTCCGGTGTCAGTCTCAAAGTAAGCGGTGTCCTGAAAACCGTCTCTATAGCCCAGGGAACTTGAGATAATGTCTACACCCAGGCTTTCGGCCCACACAACTGCTGCAGCCCAGTTGTCCTCCTCACTGTGTATCTCAGTCTCGTAGTTTGAGCCCAAAAATGTATTTTCAGTCCGGGCAAGAGCTATTGAAGCCCCCCAGGCTGTGCCTGCAAATCTTCCCGGGTCATACCCGGAAATGAGCGACAGCACCATAGATCCATGTTCATCATTTCTATGATATGGAGCAAATCGATCGTTCTTCACAGAGTCCGGGTCGGCAACAGTAGTGTCGTTGTCTATAAAATCCCGTGCAGCCTTTAGAAGTTTTTTCTTTTTAAGATAAGAGAAACACTGGTGATCCAGCCTGAAACCGCTGTCAAAAAGCGCAATCAGAACTCCATCACCAGGAGTAGATGCTCTGAGTGACTGCAGGAAATTGTGCGCCTCTGGAATCGACATTAAATTTAGCTGTCCTATGGCCCCGCCATAAAAATTCCCGCTGCTCTGCTGAATTTTTCCCAGGAAACCACCGCGTGGTTCTTTATGCTTGTAAATTGAAACCGGTACGATTTTTTTAACAAAAGGCAAAGACGCAATCAGCTCCAGGCTTGAGCCCCTTATCTGGAAGCTGGCCGCGTTTTCCCATTTATACACATGCCTCAGTTTACCTCCAAGTTCTTTAACCCGTTCTATATATGCATTATTCACAGGGAAATCTTCGGATGTGACTACATAACCGGTCCTGCTGCGCCTGGCCAGAGCCCTGGAGCTGAGATTTTCTCTTGATACAGTGCCTGGTTTATCTGAAAAGAAGACCCAGACTTTAAAGCTGCTCTGCGAGCTAAGAAAAGAGGAAAGCTCCGGGGATATCTTTGAGCCGGCTTGCACTTGTGATGCAGCGAATAGAAAGATGAAGACTGCAGATAATGCTGATACGGAAGCAGAGAAAAGGACCGGTATATTGCATATTAGAGTTTTTATGGGCAGGGACATGAAACCACCAGATGGCCCCGGATAGAACGGGGCCTAACCCTGAATTCAATTATTTAAGGCGAACGACTTCAATACGCCTGTTCAAAGCTCTTCCTGCAGCAGTCCTGTTATCAGCAACCGGACTTGAGGAGCCAAAACCTACAGAACGTATTCTGTGAAGTTCGATACCCTTGGTACCCAGGTATTGACGAATCGATTCAGCTCTCATTTGCGAAAGCTGCATATTTCTGGCATTTCCCCCGGAACTGTCAGTGTGCCCCCTGATTTCAATCTTAACTTCAGGATATTGCTTCATCTGCATAATAAGAGGTTCCAGAAGCTGATAAGATTCGAAAGTCATTTCCGGGCTGTTATTCTTGAATGCGATTCCTTTGAGGATCTGCTGTTTGGGTATGTCTGGTTCTTTTTTAACGGAATCCGGGCAGCCATCTCCATCGTCAAGATTATTTAAGACTTCCGGTTCATTGGGGCACTTATCTTTTAGATCAGGAATACCATCCTTATCATTATCACCATCTGGACAGCCGTCATCATCCTGGAAGTTGTCGAAATCTTCGGGCTCGTTAGGACATTTATCAAGGGAATCCGAAACTCCATCTTTATCATTATCCGGATCATAACAACCATCTCTGTCCTCAAAGCCATCAAAGTCCTCAGCCATATTGGGACACTGGTCTTTTAAATCCTGTATTCCATCTCCATCATTGTCCGGATCTGGACACCCGTCCTCATCTCCAAAGCCGTCTTTATCTTCAGCCTCATTGGGACACTTATCTAAAAGGTCCTGAATTCCATCCAAGTCATTATCTGCATCAGGGCAACCATCATCATCTTTAAACCCGTCGATATCTTCTGCATCCCTGGGGCAGCGGTCCTCATCATTTTTGATACCATCCTTATCATCATCCTGAACAGTCACAAACCCGTTCCAACCGACAATAAACTGAGCACCGTAATGAGGAATGACTCCTGTGGAGTATTCATAGCCTTTTCCTCCACCTGAACTGGGTTTCCAGTTCAGACGATCGTTATTCTCTCTGGAAGAAAGGGAGAAATCACCGGAGAAAACCAGATACACACCTGTTGGGGTATTTATCTTTAATCCAGGAGAGAGGTAAGCCGGATCACAGTTAGGATCAAACTGTGTGGAATAGTTGCTCCACCTTGATTCAGAATAAAAATCGGTAAAAATGGTCAGAAATTCTACTGGTGTGTACTCAATAGCTAATCCTGCGATTATGGTATTGCGCTGATCTATTGAGGAAACTGCTATTACGCCTCCCAGATTTAGATGAATCTGAAGCGGCAGTTTTTTTTTGGTTTCACCGATATCCACAGTCCAAAGCGCCTGCAGCTTGATGGTCGGGCTGTTTGCAGAATAGAAGGATTGAGCCTGGTTTATTTTTTTGCTTTCAATGTAGTAAGGATGTCTTGGAAAGAGTCCGTTTTTCTTCATACCCAGGGGAATCGTACCGGAGATAAGGTAACCCTGATGAAAGATTTTGTAGGGCGAAGGGATTTGAAGTTTAGTTGCCAGCTCCAGGTCACCAAGCCCTCCATCACGCACATTAGGAACGCCTGCCCAGTCATAATAAAAAGGCAGACTTATTGAAAGATCCCAAAAAGAAAGCAGCCCCATCGATACGAAGATGTTTGAGGAAAGCATCTGAGCCAGAACAAGCTCTGATTCCGGAATTCCCTTCCCGTTTACACGAACCGAATCAATCTTGCCATTCCTGACCATTCCATTGAAGTAATCAGTAGACTGGTTGAAACTTATCCCTGCGCCTACGTTAATCTTTGCTTTTCCCTGGGTAGTCGCAGAATAAGTACGGAGTACGCCCTTTTCCGCATTTGTGTTTACAGTTCCCCATACAGTACTAACAAGAACCGTGAAAATCAGAGATGACAGAATCGCTGTATTTTTTTGTCTTTTCATCATTTTACTCGTCTTTTTTTCAGTCTCTCCGGTGGATCTCTATACGGTTGTTAAGCTTTCGGCCATGAATTGTGGAATTATCAGCAATCGGTTCTGAATCACCTCTGCCGGATACAGACAAGCGGTTGGCATCGATTCCTTTTGAGACCAGATAATCACGAACAGTTTCGGCTCTTTTCTGCGACAGAGCCCTTGATGCTGCCGGGGCTCCGGAATTATCGGTATGTGCCTGAATTTCAAGTCTGACCTCTGAATAATCACTTAAAGATTCAAATACCTGTTCAAGAGCATTCTGAGACGATGAAGATAATATTGCACTCCCACCCTCAAAGGAGACCCCCTGAAGAATCACTCTCCCCCTCTTTATCTCTTTTGCCTTCGGCTTAGCCTTCGGGCATCCGTTTTCAGAAGTACCCGCAGAGTCCGGGCAGGCATCAATACTGTCTGGCACCCCATCCAGATCATTGTCTATGTCGGGACAGCCGTCTTCATCCTCAAATCTATCAAGATCCTCAGCCAGCACCGGACATTTATCTAAGGAATCCGGTATCCCATCTGAGTCATTATCGTAATCAGGACAGCCATCTCTATCAGCAAAGCCATCCTTATCCTCTTTGGTATCTATGCAGCGGTCTGTTGAATCGGGAATCCCGTCAAAATCGTTATCGTAATCGGGACACCCGTCGTCATCCTCATACCCATCCAGATCTTCCGCATCATTTGGACACTTATCTAATGAATCCGGGATCGCATCATGATCATTGTCCAGATCAGGACAGCCATCACCGTCTTCGAAGTTATCTGCATCTTCAGCATCATCAGGACATGCATCATCAACATCCCTAATTAAATCCCGATCCCTGTCCTGAGCTACAAGAAGTCCGTTCCATCCAAGCTGGATCTGCACTTTCCACGCCGGTTCAATTCTTGATGTGAAAGTCTTATTGTCATTGGCTGTATAATAAAATGCGTCATTCCTGTTTGAGGAAAGCTTGAAACTACCTGAAAGAGAAAAATTTGCGCCCCCTGAAGAAGTCAGACTGATTCCCGGGGTAATCCGGAAAGGATCTTCGGCGATTTTAAAACCATCTGACACGTTTTGGAAACGAGTTTCTGTGCTCATTTCAGTAAAAAATGCGAAATGGTTTGAAGGTCTAAGTTCAAACCCGGACGAGAACAGAAACACATCATCCAGATCTTTATTATAAGTAATATTCACACCTGAATTTATGTGAAACTGAAACCACTTCAGGTCAAGGGTGAACAGGCCCAGAAACTCAGTTTCCACGCTGCGTGAAGAGTAGCAGGATGCGGCCAGCTGGTTTGCAGAAGAATTTGTGGTATCTTTACGGAAGTAGTATGTGTTCCGGGGGAAATATCCGTTACGGGGAGTTCCGGTCGGGAACCTCAATGCAGTCAGAACTCCTCCCTGAACAAGCCTCGGTTTATCTCCCGGGACACGGAATTTCAAACCCAGATTCAGGTCACCTATACCTCCCTGCGGAAGGTAGTGGTTCATCAGGTCAAGATAGATTGGCAGTGTCAGTGAGACATCCAGAAAATTTGTAATACCGAATGCAAAACTCGGTCTTAAACTGCTCATGGCAATCTCAGGTTCAGAAGTATCAAGACCGTACAATTCTTTTGGACTGATAACCTTGGTCACGAAGTTTTTATCATATCCGAAATCTGCACTTGTACTGAATAAGAGCCTTGAGGAACCAAGGGACTTTGCAGAGTAAAGCTGAACAAGACCTACGTGGCCGGAATTATTGATAACCGGGTAATCACTGGCTATTGTATAACCGCTTAAAACAGCTATTAGCATTGAACAGAAACGAAATACTGTCATGAACGATCCTTTATTGCAGACTACTGCCTGGAGTGATCAAAATTACTATTCTGAAAATACATGTAAATATAAGATAAATTTTTGCTTTAAATACTGATTACACATTTATATAATCTTAATATAATCTTATCAGATCCCAAAAGGCGGAACAATGCAGGTAACAGAGCACCTGAAGGATAAGTTCAAACAAGTCGCCAATCTCCCTACTCTTCCCAAAGTCGCATCACACCTGATTCGTATTATTAATGATCCCCTTACATCATCCAGCGATGTCGCATTCCTGATTGGCCAGGACCTCTCGCTTACTGCAAAAGTGCTCCGGCTTGCAAACAGTGCCTATTATGGAGTACCAAGAACAATCACCAATATAAATACTGCAGTTGTGATACTTGGAATGAAGGTGATAAATACCCTTGTATTGAGCCTTACTGTCTTTGACATGTTTCCGGGAAATAAAAAGAACAGTCAGCTCTTCGACAGACAGGCGTTCTGGCTCCACTCGCTAAGCTGTGGGCTGATCTGTAAAAGCATCGCAAAAAAAGTCAAAAGGATTCTGCCGATTGATCCTGAAGAAGCCTTCTGTGCAGGTCTGCTTCACGATATCGGTAAAGTTGTTCTGGAGCAATATATGCACGAGGACTTCCATAAGGCACTGCAATATTCTTTGGAAATGAAGATCCCCACAATAGAAGCAGAAAAAAAGATTTTGGGGTTTTCTCATACAGATGTTGCGGAATGGCTCACGGATAATTGGGATCTGCCGTTGGAAATTCAACACCCCCTTACTTTTCACCATACTGTCGCAAATACACCAGATTGCCATGATATAGTAGGTTTATGCCATATCTCTGACTGGCTTTGTTACGAAGCAGGTTTGGGACCCGGGAAACAATATATGGCACCACCGCTCCAAAAACATGCTATTGAAAACCTGAAGATCAGAGATGAAGATCTGGAAGAGATTAAATTATCACTTCCAGAGGAAATTGAGAAGACTTCCATATTCTTCGAAATAGTAAATGGTTAGCCCTACACCAGACGAATATTATAACAGCGAACTACGAATTCAAAGTTATTTTTAAAGATCGGAAGATCAGGGGAGAAAATCTGGAGGAGATGAATCTATCTCCTCCAGATTAAGCTTTAGAAGAGGACTGCATTTATTGGAATAGCAAGGTGTTAGCCAGGATAAACTCAGGCCAGCACTTCTATAGCTATAAGTGGCTGGTCCTTCTCAACAACCATACCGTCTTCTGCCATCAGTTTGATTACCCGGCATTTCACAGGTGCAGAAATCTCATTGAAAAGTTTCATCGCCTCTACTATGCACACCTTGGCACCTTTTTCAACAATGTCGCCCTCTTTTACAAAAGCAGGCTTCCCGGGACCAGGTGAGGAATAAAATGTTCCAACCAGAGGTGAATTTATTGTCTTCTGATTTGCACTTTTTACCTCAGGTGCCTTTTCAGCCTTCTTAGGCTCCGCAACAGGTACTGATGCCTGAGCTGGTGCCGCTGAAGCCGTTGCCGGTGATGCAACAGGTGAAGTCGCTGCAAAGCTGCTAACAGCAGATGCACCGCTTGCCTTGATTGAGACTTTGAACTCACCTCTGCTGAATACAAGCTCTTCAAGAACCAGTCCACCAATTTTTTCACTCATCTCATTTGCGATGCCTTGAAAATTCGGAGGGAGATTGAGAGGGGCTGCGGGAGTCGCTTGTGCAGATGCTGCAGGTGCTGCAGCAGTGGATTCTTTTTTATCTGTAAGCTTGAGCTTTTTGAGTTCAAGATCCGCAGGTGTCTCCGGACGCTGGTCAGGAGCAAGTGCGCGCCATTTGAAATATTCCAGTGCCGGTTCCGGCAGTAAAATGTAAGAAATTATATCTTCTTCATGTTCGATCAGCTTTGGGTCGACTGCATCGGTTGATTTTGGAAGCATCGGGCTGAGACGGTCAGCCGGACGGTGAGTGATAGGCTTTTCGTCACCAAGAATCTTTTTGATCATTTCATCTGAAATGGCAGCAGGTGATCTGCCATAGAGTCCACGCACATAGTCTTTTACCTCGTTAGGAATGATTTTATAACGCTCCCCGGAGATAATATTCATAACAGCCTGGGTACCGACAATCTGACTTGTAGGTGTCACCAGCGGGGGAAATCCAAGGTCTTCCCTGACTCTTGAGACCTCTTTCAGAACCTCTGGAAGTTTATCAAGTGATTTCTGCATCTCCAGTTGTGACCGGAAGTTAGATATCATGCCACCAGGTATTTGATGCAAAAGGATTCCAGGATCAATAGCAGGCATTGGAGTACTTGATTGCCGACGTTTCGGAGCCAGCTCATCAAAGTATTTAGAAACCTTTTCAAGGGCATCCATGTCCAAACCTGCAGAGTAGTTCGTTTCAGCAAAGATAGCAGCCATAGTCTCAACAGGTGGCTGTGAGGAGGAACCGGCCATTGAAGAGATAGCGCAGTCAATAGCACCCGCCCCTGCCCTGACACCCTCAACGTAAGTGGCTATTGCCATACCGCTTGATGCGTGGCAATGAATCTGAATAGGTATGTTAAGCTCTTTTACCAGTGCCCCTACAAGCCTCTCTGCAGAAATAGGGGAAAGAATTCCTGCCATATCCTTGATACAGAGCGAATCTATACCAAGATCAGCCTGCTCTTTTGCATACTGTACGAATTTTTCAACAGTATGAACCGGTGAAATTGTGTAACATAGAGTACCCTGCGCATGACCGCCATGCTTTTTAACGGCCTTTATTGCAGCCTGCAGGTTCCTTGTGTCATTAAGCGCGTCAAACACGCGAAATATGTCGATCCCGTTTTCGCAGGCCAATGCAACAAATCTGTCCACAACATCATCAGCGTAGTTTCTGTAACCTACAAGATTCTGTCCCCTCAGAAGCATCTGAAGTGGTGTGTTTTTGGCCCTTGCCTTTATCATCCGGAGTCTTTCCCAGGGATTCTCTCTCAGGAACCTGAGACAAACGTCGAATGTTGCTCCGCCCCAGCATTCCAGGGAATAGAAGCCGACATTATCAATTGTATCGATTATCTGCAACATATCATCGGTTCTCATCCTTGTTGCCCACAATGACTGGTGAGCATCACGGAGAGTAGTATCTGTGATACGGAGCGGAATTTTGTGCAGTTGATCTTCTGTAGGGTTCTGATTTTTCTTGGTCACGAGAGTCTCCAGTTATTTGTTGAATTTACCCATCGCCGAGTACTTCTCAAAACGCTTTGAAAGTAGTTTGGATGTGGACAAGGAAGTTAACTTCTTGATCTGCCTTAAGATAGCATCCTTGACCTCTATCGAAGTTTTAAGAGGATCAGTATGAGCCCCCCCCGGAGGTTCGGGAATAATTTCATCTATAATTCCAAACTCAAGGAGTGACTTAGCAGTGATTTTCAGTGCCTCGGCAGCACGTGATGAAAATGAAGCATCACGCCAGAGAATAGATGCACATCCTTCCGGCGAGATAACGGAGTAAACAGAATGGCTTAACATCATTACGACATCACCAACACCAATTCCAAGCGCTCCGCCGCTTCCGCCCTCACCTGTAATTACAGAGATGATCGGCACCTGAATTTTTGCCATCTCAGTCAGATTCCTTGCGATAGCCTCAGCCTGCCCTCTTTCCTCTGCATCAAGTCCCGGATAGGCTCCGGCAGTGTCAACCAGGGTTACAATCGGCACATTAAATGTTTCGGCTAATCTCATAAGACGCAATGCCTTACGATACCCCTCAGGCTTAGCCATTCCAAAATTACGATCGATATTTTCCTCAACATTTTTACCTTTATTCTGACCTATCAGCATCACCTTTTGCTGCCCCAGAAGAGCAAAGCCGCCGATCAGGGCATGATCATCACCATAGCAGCGATCACCATGCAATTGGACAAAATTGGTAAAAATATTATTGATGTAATCCCATATCACCGGTCGTTTTGGATGACGGGCGACCTGAACGGTCTGCCATGGAGTGAGATTCTCATAAATCTCTTTTTTCTGCTCAATAAGCTTTTTTTCCAGCTCAAGAAGTTGAGCTGAAAAATCACCCTTATTTTCGGTACTGATGTTTTTTAATTTCTCAACTGCCTTTTCCATCTCGGCAATAGGTTTTTCAAAGTCAAGTTCGCGTTCCATTTTAGATCCTTATCGGTTATAAAAAGAAAGGATTCTGTGGAGAGTCTCTTTGAGATCCCTTCGGTGGACAACCTTATCAACAAATCCATGATCCAG
Source organism: Fibrobacter sp. (assembly GCA_012515615.1). GTDB lineage: Bacteria > Fibrobacterota > Chitinivibrionia > Chitinivibrionales > Chitinispirillaceae > JAAYIG01. Next base: position 25,424 of record JAAYYB010000212.1, on the reverse strand, counting down.
CAGAAACTCTGCAGTCTGAAATGAATCAGGAAGTTTCTGTTTAATGGTCTGTTCGATAACCCTGCGTCCTGCAAACCCGATAAGGGCACCTGGTTCAGCCAGATTTATATCCCCTACTGTAGCGTAAGACGCAGAAACTCCACCTGTTGTTGGATCGGTCATAACAGAAATATACGGCAGTTTTCTTTCGTTCAGTCGGGCTATTCCGGCACAGGTCTTGGCCATCTGCATAAGTGATAGTATCCCCTCATGCATTCTTGCGCCACCAGAGGCGGAAAAGATTATGTAAGGGAGACGGTGCTCGTAAGCATAATTTGCGGCAAGCAGAATCTTCTCCCCGGTTCCCGACCCCAGACTTCCCCCCAGAAACCGGAAATCCATAACGGCAATAACAACCTGAGTGCCATTAATCTTTCCGGTGCCTGTGATGACGGCCTCATTTAGTCCGGTCTTCTTTTTTGCCTGCTCCACCTTTTCTGTGTAGGGTCCTTTTCCATCCACAAAATTCAGAGGATCAGAAGGATTAATGTTTTCGTTAAATTCCTTGAAAGTACCGGAATCGAAGGTGATTCCGATCCTTTCATAGGCAGTGATTTTCCCATGCCAGTTACACTTGGGACAGACACTCAGGTTATTCACGAAATCCTGCTTGAATATATGAGCCTTACAGGATCCGCATTTCACCCAGATGTCGTCTGCCAGATTCTTTCTGGCTTCGCGTTCCGATTTGGTTTTAATAAACCAGGGCATTATAAGCCTCCTATAGAGTTCAATTGTTTCAGAACTCTTAAAATTATGCTTTTTTCAACCTGGACTCAAGTGCACCAAGTTCTTCCCAGAGTTTTGCAGGAAGTCTGTTGCCGAACTTGTTGTAGTGCTCTTTTATCGACTCAACTTCTTTAAGCCATTCCTCTTTATTGACGTTGAGCAGTTCCTGCATATTCGAACCGGAGATATTCAGGCCCTGCGTATCAATTCCGTTGGCATCAGGAACAAATCCAATCGCGGTTTCCTTAGCCTTTACCTGACCCTCGAGACGCTGGAAAATCCATTTGAGCACACGGCTGTTATCGCCATAGCCCGGCCAGAGCCATTTGCCGTCAGATGACTTGCGGAACCAGTTAACAAAGAAAATTTTGGGCAGCTTATCTTCACTGGATTTTTTACCCATATTGATCCAATGCTGGAAGTAATCACCCATATGATAGCCGCAGAATGGAAGCATAGCGAAAGGATCACGGCGAATGGTACCGGCTTTCAAATCAAGAGCAGCAGCGGTGACCTCTGAACCGACAATAGAGCCCATAAATACTCCATGCTCCCAGTTGTAGGCCTCATGAATCAACGGGACCGTGCTCGGGCGGCGTCCTCCAAAAAGGATTGCGCTGATCGGTACACCCTCCGGATTATCCCATTCCCTGGCAATTGCCGGGCACTGATGTGCCGGAGCAGTAAAACGAGCATTGGGATGTGCCGCAGGTTTTGTCGCGGTAGCCATATCCCATTCCTTTCCTGTCCAGTCAGTTAACTTTCCAGGAGCATCACAACCAATACCCTCCCACCATACATCATTATCAGCAGTAAGAGCCACGTTAGTATAGATTGTATTCTTGCTGATGGCCTTCATCGCGTTAGGATTGGAATCCATGGAAGTTCCCGGAGCGACTCCGAAGAAACCAGCTTCCGGATTTATTGCATAAAGGCGGCCGTCTTTTCCGAATTTCATCCAGGCTATATCATCACCTATTGTTTCCACTTTCCAGCCCGGAATTGTGGGAATTAACATTGCCAGATTTGTTTTTCCGCAAGCACTGGGGAAGGCAGCGGCAACATACTTCTTTTTTCCTTCAGGACTGGTGATACACAGAATGAGCATGTGCTCTGCAAGCCACCCCTCATCGCGGGCAATCGCAGAGGCAATTCGAAGAGCAAGGCATTTTTTTCCAAGAAGAGCATTTCCACCATAACCCGAACCGTATGACCAGATTGTACGATCTTCCGGAAAATGAGAGATATACTTTTGCTCAATCGGGGCACAGGGCCATTTCCCTCCATCACTCTCACCCTCTGCCAGAGGCTTTCCAATCGAGTGAAGACACGGTATAAATTCACCATTCTCACCAAGGGCCTCAAGAACTTTTGTGCCCATGCGGGTCATAATCCCCATATTTAACACCACATAGGGGGAATCTGTGATTTCTACCCCGATTTTGGAAATAGGAGAACCTATAGGTCCCATACTGAAAGGAATAACATACATTGTTCTTCCCTTCATACAACCCTTATAAAGCCCCTTCATAACTCCTTTGAGCTCATCGGGATCGATCCAGTTATTTGTAGGCCCGGCCTCATCCTTACTTCTTGATGCAATGTAAGTACGATTCTCAACACGTGCTACATCAGAAGGATCAGAACGGAAATGTATACAGTTGGGCAGTTTCTGTGGATTGAGGGCAGTTGCAAGCCCTTCCTTCACCATCAGTTTTGTTAATCTATCAGATTCCTCTTTTGATCCATCAACCCATTCTACTGTTAAAGGCTGACAAAGTTCAGAACACTCTTTCACCCAGTTGAGCAATTTCTGATTGGACGCCATAAAACCCTTTCGAAAAAAAGTAAAAAATTGTTTTCAGACAAAAAAAAGACCAGAGAAATGCAGCCTGCAGTTCTTTGGCCTCCTCACTTCCGATCTGCCCCGTTCAGGTCAGACAGACTTGACTAAACCTGTAATTTTCCGGCTTATATTCCGGCCGACAACTTGCCCTCCTGAATATCAACCGAAACCATAAAGATATAAAAGAGCTGAACTCTAATCAAGGGAAATAAGCAGAGGAACCAAAACTGGCTTTACCCGATCTCAGGGGGCCGGTCAAGTGTGAAGACGATAATTTTTTCACCGGAAACAGTGCTGACATCGGTGTGCAGACTTCTGATTCTGCGACGTGTAATTCCTTTAATCATTTCTTCAAAAATGGATCGACCGTTCTCAATTAACTCAATACGAACCTGCTTTATAAGTTCTCTGGCACGTATATTACGGTCGGACTTCACCAGCGAAAGCTCAGCCTTTGTCAGCACGCCTTTGAGCCTGACTATTATCATATCATCGACTATATAGGTTCTGGTCTCAATCGGCCCTCGCCCCATATGCTCTTTTTCAAAGCTGGTAAGGGCATCTGATATTTCCGCCTCAAGCTGTCCTTTGCTTTTCTTCAAAGCCCCTCGTATCATCATGTAAACCCGCTTCTATTTCCTAAATGATGCAACCGGGAAGGAACAGACCTTGGGCAGAAAGATTTGACCAAATCGCAGGCGCACCACACTGGTGCAAAATCTGCGATTTGTCAAAACCTTTAAGTGCAATTCGCCCTGATCCGGGTGCATAAGTTAGGCATCATGTTGTTTTTTGCTGTAGACTTTGCATAATCATACAGTTATTTTATAATATAAATAAGGTAATCATACATTATCCGTTCTCTTAATAAAGTCCTGTCGTATGCACTCGAAAATCTCTTCGTATCTAAATAAGCTCTGCGACTTTACACCTAAAGAGACTTTCATTCTTTCAGGCGTCGTCTTTCTGGTCTGTTTAATTACAATTGTTGCTGCATTCCTGATTTCAAATGTCATAGCACTAATCTTTCTGGCACTTTCAGCCGCATTCGTTCTTTCCGTCATCACAGTATCGATTCAGGAATCTTTTTCAGATTTATCCAAGAAGATTAGCAAAGGGAATTTGATTACGCGCAGGTTTCAAAATATTTCAAAATATTTCGAGAGTATTCTTCAGGACTCCACAGACATTATCTTCTCGATAGACACAGATGGTTATATTCTGAAATTCAGCAAGGGTTCACAGATTCATTTCGGCTACACTCAGGAAGAGATTGTCGGCAAACCCCTTTCCTGCCTCTTTGAAAATGAATCGGATCATAGGAAAGTGATCTGCAGCGTTCTGCTCTCAGGAAAGTCGATAAATGAAGAAATTTCCATGAGGACCAAAGATGGAGGAATCATACTTGTAGACCTGAGCATGTCGGAGATGAAAAGCGACAATAATCAGATTATCGGACTAGTTGTGACAGCAAAAGATATTACAGAAAAGAAAAAGCTACTTCTTGAGTTAGAAAAGAAAAATGAACTGCTTGGCAAACTTGCTATCACAGACAATCTTTCTGATCTATATAATTCCAGGTTTTTCCATGAGCAGATAAAGCGTGAGCTTACCCGTTTCAAAAGGAATCCATCCCGCAAACTATCTCTTATTCTTCTTGATATAGATCATTTTAAAAACCTCAATGACACAGAAGGTCACCAGATGGGTGACCATGTGCTGCGCTCACTTGGGAGAGTGATAAAAGCCTGTATCCGCCAGGATATTGACACAGGGTTCCGCTATGGCGGCGATGAGTTTGTGATTATTCTTCCGGATACAGATAAATTCCAGGCAAAGGTTGTTGCAGAAAGAATCCAGAAACAGTTCGGGGCCTTTAAATTCGGAAAAACCAGTCTGTCATTTGGAATCGCGGAAGCAATGCCGGATGAGGATCAGGAGTCACTCGTTAAAAGAGCCGATGAAGCAATGTACACGTCAAAAAGAGATGGCCGGGCCAGGGTTTCAATTTTCTGAACCGCAGTTTTCTACCATCCAATCCCCCGCTGTGCACAAAACATGGCAATTGCTCCTGATACTGCAACATTGAGAGATTCAACTTTATCGGTAATAGGGATGCGGAACCTGCAACCGGCGATCTGAACCATTTCCTGTGTCAGACCGCAACCCTCGCTGCCAAGCGCGATCACAAGCTTGCTATTACATGAAAATTCCACATGAGATGAACCTCCCACGTCAGCGGCCATGATTTCATAACCCATTTTTTTCAGGGAAGCAGCCATTTGGAGATATCCGGCATTTCGTCTTATCCATAATGAAAGGACAGAACCTGCAGTAGCCTGCACGGCTTTGGGTGAGAATGGATCTGCAGTCTGTGTTGAGAGTAGTGCGCCTGAGAACCCCAGCGCAGCCGCAGTGCGCAATAAGGTACCTGTATTTCCGGGGTCCTGAATATTTTCCAGAAGAAGGATTCTTGAGCCTGGCTCGGGGGGAAGATCTGAAGAATAAGTGTCTGCCGGCAGTTTTACGACAGCAATGATGCCTTGGGGGGTATGTGTGTTACTAATCGATGAGAACTGCTGATTAGTGAGTTTTCTTACCTGACAGTCAAACTGTCCCAAATCACCAGACCAGTCTTCCAAAACCAGTATCTCACTGATGCTGCCCTTAATAAGAGATACCTGCTCGATAGATTTAATTCCCTCGAGAAGAAAATACCCGCATTCAACACGCTCTTTGAGATCACAAAGAGATCTGTACCATTTCAGGGGTCTCAGTATTTTAATCTCCCTTCAAAGATAGCCAGCTATTCTCCTGGAAGGCACATTGTCCCTTCCGGGATGTATAAGTCAGGTAAATAAAAAAGGAGAAGACATTAATCTTCCCCTATACCATACGATGCGGTATCCGATTTGAAAAGGCTATTTCTTCTCTTTGATACGTGTGGACTTTCCGGTCCTGCCGCGCAGGTAATAAAGCTTTGCCCTGCGTACCTTGCCCCGCTTCAGAACTTTAATCTCGGAAACAAGAGGTGAATATACGGGGAATATTCTTTCCACATAGACATTGCTGGATGATTTTCTGACAGTTACGGTGGTTCCCGTTCCTGTACCGTGGGTCTGAATCACAACGCCCTGAAACTGCTGGATTCTTTCCTTATCACCCTCTTTGATGCGGAAAGAAACATTAATGGTATCTCCCGGGCCATATTCGACCGTTCGGCCTGCCATCTGCTTCTTTTCTATTGCTCTCATTAACTCCTGCACAAAACACCTCCTCACAAAACTGATGTTTATTCACTTATCAATTATTTACGTTTTTCAATATAACGATCCCAAAGATCAGGACGTTTATTTTTTGTAATCTCCTCTGCCATCTCCTGCTGCCATTTGAGAATGTTTGCATGATGACCGCTTAAAAGTACAGGCGGTACATTCAGTCCCTCAAATTCTTCAGGACGGGTGTACTCCGGGTGACTGAGAAGGCCGCTGTAAAACGAATCGCCTTCTGCACTGTCCCGATTACCCAGCACCCCCGGGATCAGTCTGGTCACAGCATCAACCAGCACCATCGCCGGTATTTCTCCTCCGGAAAGGACATAATCCCCGATAGATATCTCTCTATCAACATATTTCTGCCTTATCCTCTCATCGATTCCCTTGTAACGTCCGCAAAGCAGAATCAACGATTTCTCTTTCATCAGGCTTTCCACTACAGAGTGGTTCAGAAGCTCACCCTGGGGAGAGAGAAACACCACTGCAGGGTTATGCTCCCTGTATCTCTCTTCAGCATCTTTTATTGCCCTGGCAAGCGGCTCCGGCTTCATCAGCATTCCGGCATCACCACCGTAGGGATAATCATCCACAGTTTTATGGCGGTCATTTTCGTCAGCATAATCTCTGATATTGTGGATATCAATCGAGATCAACCCCTTGTCAAGAGCACGCTTAATGATGCTGTCGGAAAAAGCCCCTTGAAACATCGAAGGAAACAGCGTAAGGATATCAAAGAACATCATTAAAATCACTTCTTGAATTATGCATTCATCATTGGATAAACCCAGGACAGGCGGTTTTGCTGCCGGCCCGAACCTGTTTTTACCACATCTATGTTGAGCTAAAGCATTTCCTCCAGAAATGCCTTCCTGACAGTAATCCGCCGCTGTTCTTTATCTATTCGAACAATGGCATCGCCAACCATCGGTATCATAACCCGTGCACCATTGGTCCCCGTTATTTCGAGGGCATCAGCAGTAGGGTAATGGTGTGTTTCCCTGACATAACCGATAAGTTCATCTTCAGAATGAACCGCCATCCCTTCCAGCTCGAAACTGTAGAAGTCATCCTGCCGGAGTTCCGGAAGCAGTCTGGCCTCAACGAAGATCAGTCGATCTCTAAGGAGTTGTGCAGAATCACGGTCATTTACATTCTGGAAACTGCACACTGCATTTCCCGGTCGAAAAGCAATCTTTTCAATCAGAGCGGGACTGGTTGAATTTTCATCTTCACCGGTCCAGACCTGCAGAGGCGTTTCCACCTGCTGGAGGAATTCCCCGAAAGCCTCGACACCGCACAGACCATCAAGACCAACAGCTCTCAATATTCTTCCCACGGCTACTAAATCGCCATGCAAAGGAGAGTGCTGCACTTAAATCAGCTCTTTTTCTCTTTTTTGGGCTTTGGTTTACGTTTACGTTCACCTTTGCGCTCAACACCGAGCTGTTCCGGCGTCAGTCCTTTTTCAAGTCCTTCCATCTTCTCAAAAAAGCGATCCTGCTTAAGGAGATTTTTCACAGTCACTGTAGGCTGCGCGCCGCTTTTGATCCAATGATTCATGCGATCTGCATTGAACTCAAAAACTTTGGGATTAGCCTGGGGATCATATGTTCCTATGTTCTCCAGAAAACGTCCATCCCGCGTCATTCTGCTATCAGCAGCCACGATGCGGAACTTGGCAATTTTTTTCCTGCCCGTCCGGGCTAAACGGATTTTTACTGGCAAGTTTCACTCCTTGCACTTGGGTTAAATGTTACTGGACAAAACCAGATTAATTGTCAATTTCAAAAAGGAGAAAGGCTTCTGAAAGCAGCAGCCTGTCCCCGCTTCCCTGCTATCTTATTCATCCTCTTCATCATCATTTTCATGGAATCGAACTGTTTAAGCAGCCTGTTTACATCCTGAACAGTGGTTCCGCTTCCAGTAGCGATCCTGCGCTTTCTGCTGCCATCGATAAGCTGAGGCTTTTCTCTTTCAAGAAAAGACATAGAGCAGATAATCGCTTCTATTTTGTTCAGGGCTCCATTATCCACCTCTGCATCTTTGAGGTACCCGCCAACTCCAGGTATCATTGCCAGCAGATCGCTCAGCGGGCCCATTTTTTTAATTTGCCTGAGCTGATCGAGAAAATCCTGAAGAGTGAAACTATTCTTCCTGATTTTCTTCTCAAGCTTTCTGCTGTTCTCAACATCTACAGTTTCCTGTGCTCTTTCCACCAGCGAGACAATATCACCCATTCCAAGGATTCTGGAAACCATTCTTTCAGGATGGAACACCTCAAAAGCATCAGGCTTCTCCCCTACTCCAACGAATTGAACAGGCACTCCGGTGACATCAAGAATTGAAAGAGCAGCACCACCCCTTGCATCACCGTCAAGTTTGGTCAGAATTACACCGGTGAAGCTTATCTCTTTATAGAACTGTTCAGCGACATTGACTGCATCCTGTCCTGTCATTGCATCAGCGACAAAGAATATTTCGTCTGGTTTGGAAATCAAGCATATTTCCTTAAGCTCAGCCATCATTTCTTCATCAACGTGCAGACGCCCTGCGGTATCTATGATCAGAAGTGAAACATCTTCAGCCTGCGCCTGCTTAATCGCGGCACGGGTAATGTCTACCGGCTTTGCAGATTTATCGGCATAAACCGGAACACCCAGTGATTTGCCGAGTGTCTGGAGCTGATCAATAGCAGCGGCCCTGTATGTATCACAGGCGACCATCATGGGACGGTGCCCCTGTTTTCTAAAATAAAGCGCCATCTTGGCACAGGCGGTAGTTTTTCCAGATCCCTGTAACCCAGCTACAACCAGGACATTGAGGCGGTTTGTATGGAGCTTTATCGGACGGGCTGAACCACCCATAAGAGCGGTAAGCTCATCGTGAACGAGTTTAACAAACTGCTGGCCCGGAGTAATGCTTTGAAGCACCTGACTTCCGAGAGCCTTTTCCTGAACAGTAGCACTGAACTTTTTAACGGCACGGTAATTAACATCCGCTTCCAGCAGGGCACGCTTGACATCTCGTACCGCCTCAGAGACATTCTCCTCTGTCAGCTTACCGCGGCCGCGCAGCTTCTTAAATATCGCATCAAATCTATTCGAAAGTTCTTCAAACATATTTTTTTCCGACAATAACGTCTAAAGAGCATATTTATAAAAGATGCCCGAAAATCTATTAAAGATACGTTTCGGACTGTTTATTACACAAGGATATACTTATTCTGCTGAAATTGGCTGGGGCAGATGTAATTTTACGATAACAGGAGAACATTATTTATGGACCATGTATTTTTCATGAATCGGGCCTACCAGGAAGCCATAAAAGCCTTTGATGAAGGGGAAGTTCCGGTCGGAGCAGTCATTGAAAAAGATGGCATCATAATAGGAAAAGGATACAACAGGGTCGAAAATCTCTTTGATGCCACAGCTCACGCCGAGATCATTGCCATCAGCGCCGCTTCATCGAAGCTTTCAGACTGGAGGCTTTCCGGCTGCAATCTATATGTAACAACTGAACCTTGCCTTATGTGTCTAGGCGCACTGGTGCTCTCAAGGATAGATACAATTATATATGGGGCCGCAGAACCACGAACCGGGGCCATTCACTCCCATTTCTATCGACAGCAGATTGAGAGCTCCTTCGGCTATTTCCCGAAGGTAATAAACGGTATAATGGAATTTGAGTGTGGCTCATTGCTGTCATCTTTTTTCAAGCAGATCAGACAGAACGGTTCGACAGACACACACAAGTAGGTTTGATTTTCCATATCATCCCCCTGCTCCGTCATTCCGGCGAAGGCCGGAAACCATCTTCCCCGGTCTCAACTATTCTCTGGATGGATTCGCTGCGCCAGGCACAGCGAAAAATGAATTTTTAAACCTAAAAGTCGCAGATGGGGAGAGTAAAAAATCGTAAGGTGTTGGGATGATAAGGCTTGAAGGCGTAGCAGGTCTTATCGACAAGGTGATAAGATCAAGACGCCTGAAAGCCTTAGCGCTCAACAGGTTACGATTTTTTGCCTCATCCAACTGCGATTTTTAGGTTAAAGGTACCCTTATGAGAACAGCAGGGTTCTACCCTGCTGTTTCAATTTAAACAGCAATTGACAGTACCGGACATTGAGATTCTCTGAGAACCTGCTCTGTATTACTTCCGATCAGTATCTGGGATAAACCCTGCCTTCCGTTTGTCCCCATGACTAACAGATCGGCGTTGTGATCTCTGCAACTGCTGATAATAGAAGAATGTACCGATTCTTTACGCAACTCAGTTTCCCAGTTCAAGCCACTCAACATTGAGTGATCTACATCAGGGAACCTGTTGCCAACATGCAGTCCAATTATTCTGGCATTGACTTCTGGAAATAATTCCAGCAGTTTTCTAATTTTTTCTATAGCGGGATTAAAAAATTCTGCACTTTCAACAGGCACGACTATATTGTTGAGATTGACATTGCCGGTGTTCATATCGACAAACGGGCGGGAACCTGAAGGGATAAATAGAGTATTGTGTCGGAAATAATCGGCAAGGTATTCGGCCAGATCTCTTCCGAAAATCGCCCCTATTCCCTTGACAGATTTTGTGCCTATAACCAGAAGATCATGAGAGTGACGCCTGATCCGTTTGATTATTTCAGCTTTTTTGTTTCCGGATTTTACGATTTTCTTAATTCTAATCCCGGCATCAATAACATCACTTCGCTTTGAGCTATTTGGAAGAACGCCCCACTTTTCCAGCAAAGCTCTCACCCCTATGTACTCTAAAGCCTCATCTTCTCTCCTTACATCAACTATCTCCAGTTCACCTTTTGACGCAAAGGCAAGCTTGAGGGCATGAACAAAAGGCATCATGGAGTTATCTGCCTGGTGTATTGGAAGAATTACACTCAAAGAAGACACAAGAGTATTTTGGGATGGATTTATCTCCTGCAACTCACCCATGACCGTTCCTCGGGATTAAGCGATTTATTCATAAAATTATGTAATTGCTTGAACTGTTAGCACTAAAAAAAATTATTCTTGTATAAATAAGCATCTTTTACACCAAGGCGGGATTCCTCAAGTATTTTTAATAATAAATTTAACCCACCAGGGAGAGGAAACCATGAGACTCTGGGATCTTGCAAACTTAAGCAATTCTATCCACAGTTTCGAATCATTAACAGGCCCGCAGCAGAAGATCATCATAGACAGTATGAACCGGAACTTTTCTCCCGATATTTTTAAATCACAGCTTGAAAAAAAACACCGGGCCATAGAAAATATGAGCAGTTCCAGGGGTTTACTCAGCAACATGACCCAGAAGTTTCCATCATTTATCAAAAGCAGTTCAATAAAAGCTACCCCCGCATCTCTCAAAGGGTATGCACTTGTATTCACTGCCGGTGGTGAGGGAGAGAGACTAAGGCTGAGCCTGATCAAACAGGGCATACCTCCCTTGAAGCTCGTAAATTTTACAAAAGCGACCTACCCTGTACCAGGTTTCCCCAAAGAATCCGGACCGCTTCAAATAAACCTTACCATGGTAGCCAACCTTTGCCGGGAATCGAAAATAGATATCCCGGTTATTGTGACTACTGGTCCGGAAAACTCGACTACTGCAAGAGTTATTCCTGAGATATTAAGAGAAAATAACAACTTTGGTTTACGCCATCTGATCACAGTCGCCCAGGAAAAGCGGATCCATTTTACCTCCGATGAAAAAGCGGCATATGTAATCAACGATAAAGGCATGCCACAGATCATCACCCAGCCGGATGAAACCGGGGGACCGCTGATGAAACTTAAGCAAAGTCAGGGTCAAAAGGAGGGATCAGCCCTCGATTGGCTGGAGAGCCTTGGCTGCAGAAAAATCATCGTTGTACAGGCAACGGCCCTGTATCATCAAAACCTTCTTCCTGTGATGGCCGAGGCGTTGAATAGACACGACTGTCTTGGAGTGGGAATCATGAGGAAAGAGTTTCCTGAAAAAGATCCTTTCGGAACATTTGTGACCATTGTAAAAGACACAAAGGAATCTACTGTGATTCTTGAGCAGGATGTCAGAAATGAGAAAACTCGTCAGTTGAAGGATAGTTCCGGAGAATATCACCTGCCTTTAAACACAGGTTTTTATGCATTCGATTCAGCTCTTCTAAAAAAAAGCGACCTGCCCGATTATGCGACACCGCCCAAAGAGGTCCTGCCGGATCTCCCCCGCTCGCCAAAAATCGGGTACGCTGCTACCGATATTTTTCCAATGGCCGCAAACCCATTGATCCTCACAATAGAGCCGGATATGTTTGGCGTCCTGAAAACAGTCGATGATCTGAAACGTCTATCGAAAATCGGGAAAGATTTCGGGCTCGACAGAATTTGTTGCGATCAGTAAATCAAAAGAGGCATAACCGGTTATGAAAATCATCTCTGTTCTCAATCATAAAGGCGGCGTAGGCAAGACCACATTTACCGGTTCGACTGCACAGGCACTTGCGCTGCTTGGATTCAGAGTTTTGGCAATTGACAATGACAGCCAGCACAATCTCTCGTCACTGCTCTGTATGGGGGTAAAGATGCCCAACATACGTCAGGTTTACTTATCTTCACCATCCGGGGCCCCCGCACAGCTACTCCGGTCAATTTTCAAGACTGAAATTGAAGATCTCCACATCATCACATCCTGCAGAGATTTGTGTGATGCCGATGTATCAGATCCGATGCTTCTTGGGCGCAGCTTCCATTCCTGCGGGCTGGAGAGGTTTTATGACTATGTATTAATTGACAATGCCCCGGGTATTGATAAATTGCAGGAATCAGCAATAAGGGCTTCCGATGAGATATTTGTACCGACAGAACTTAAGCAGTTTGCGGTAGACGGACTTGTGGAAATGGAAAAAACATTATCAGCAAGATATCCTGATGGTGCAAAGATCAGCCGTATCATACCTAATTTCTATCGAAATACAATCAGGCAGAACGCCTTTATAGCTGCTTTGGAAAAGCTGTTCCCCGGTAAGGTCACAGGAACGCATGTCCCTCTTGACCAGGTTTTTGATGAGGTTGTAACAGAGGGTAAAATTCTTTTCCTTCACAGACTTTACTCCCGTGGAGCCGCCTATTATCTTAAACTGGTGCACGAGCTATTTGATCTGGACGAAGAAGAGATCTGGGAAAAAGTTATGGCCAGACGAAAGCAGAGAATAAGTGAAGAAGCAAGAGAGAGAATAGTAAACCGTAAAGAGCATCAGGAGAGCGTCATATGATCTCACAGAAAGGTGAACCGGCTTTCCAGGATATTGACAGCATTCTCGCTGAAAAAGTAATAGAGCACACAGAAAGAAATATCGACAACAGTGAGTCCTCCGGAAGCCGCAGTGAAAAGAAGCCCCGTCATACGGGCCGATTCTGGGCTGTCGGAATTCTTTTTTTAACATTTCTTTTCACTGTTGCGGCAATAAAGATTCTAATGATTGTCAAATACCGCAAGTAAGTTAACATTCCATATAAATCTATTAACCTTGTCCAAACCAGATTCAGGAGAATATAATGAAGGCTGTCAAAATCAGAGAGAATATCTATTGGGTAGGCGGAATAGACTGGAACCTGAGGAATTTCCACGGGTATCTTACACCAAGAGGATCAACCTACAATGCATATCTCATCATCGACGATAACATTACATTGATTGACACGGTAAAACATTATCTGTATGATGAAATGCTTGCCAGAATATCATCTGTTATAGATCCTTCCAGAATCCAGACTGTTATATCGAACCATGTTGAGATGGACCATTCCGGCGGGCTCCCGAAACTTATGGATCTTATTCCAAATGCAAGACTGGTTACCTCACCAAACGGCGAAAAGGGACTCAGGGATCATTTCCGCGAAAACTGGAATTTTTCCGTTGTAAAGTCTGGTGATTCTATCAGCCTGGGAAAGCACACTCTGCAATTTCTCCTCACACCCATGATTCACTGGCCCGACAACATGGTAAGCTATTGCCCGGAGGAAAAGGTCCTTTTCTCAAACGACTCTTTCGGCCAGCATATTGCTACACCGGAGAGGTTTGATGATGAGATAAGTGAAGGGATAGTCCTCGAGGAGGCGCAGAAATACTATGGAAACATTGTACTCTCTTATAATTCACAAGTACAAAAAGAGCTGGAAGCTGCATCACAACTCGATATTAAGATGATCGCTCCCAGTCACGGATTGATCTGGCGATCCCACATCGATAAAATTACAGACAAGTACCGCAAATGGGCTTTTAACCAGACAGAAAATCTTGCCATCATCGTTTACGATACGATGTGGGATTCAACAGCAAAGATGGCAGAAGCGATAAGAGAAGGTTTTGAGAACAGAGATGTTAAAGTGAAGATGTTCAATCTCAAGCAATTTCACATTTCAGATATCATGACCGATGTCGTAGATGCGCGATACATCTGTGTGGGCTCATCTACACTCAACTCAAATATGCTTCCCCCGGTTTCGGCGTTTTTGACCTATCTGCGAGCCCTCTCTCCCAAAGCGAGAATTGGAATGGCATTTGGTTCATACGGCTGGGGTGGTCAGAGTATCGATCAGGTTGATGAGGGTTTGAAACTGTGCGGTTTTGAATTGCTTGAAAAAGTAAAGGCAAAGTACATTCCCGACCAGGAAACCCTCAAAGCGATAACTTCCAGGATCGAGAAAGAGATTTAAACCTAAAAATCGCAGTTCGATGAGGTAAAAAACCGTAATCTGTTGAGCGCTAAGACTTTCAGGCATCTTGATCTTATCACCTTGTCGATAAGACCTGCGATGCCTTCAAGCCTTATCATCTCAACATCTTACGGTTTTTTGTTCTCCCCAGCTGCGACTTTTAGATTAAAAGGAATTCAAGAGGACTTCTCTGCTGTTTACAGCGAGCAGTAAGAGTGAGTCCTCTTATCTTTTGTCCTATTTTCTCTCAAGAACCGCAACGCACTCAATATGGGATGTATGCGGGAACATATCAAAACCATTCAGAGCCTGGAGGCAGAACTGCGGTTTCAGTTCTTCAATATTTGTAGCCAGTGAGTGCGGGTTACAGGAAACATAGATAAGGCGCTGAAGATCTGAGTTTTTAAGACTTTCAACCATTGCCGGCTCGAGTCCTTTTCTAGGCGGATCAACTACAGCAACACGGTATCCCTTTTTACAGCCTTTATCAAACAGACTTGAAGCATCACCAGCCATGAATCTGACATTTTTGACATCGTTAGCCGCAACCGCGGCACGGGCAGCGCTTACAGATGCCCTGTTCTGCTCAATACCTAATATTTCTGATGCACGAGATGAGATCCAGAGTGAAATGCTGCCTGTTCCACAGTATAAGTCAAGTACGCCGGAACCTTCAGGAACCCACTTTAAAACTTCGTCGTACAGGTTGGGGGTCTGATAAGGGTTTACCTGGAAGAAAGTAGAGATCCCGAGTTTGAACCTGTAGGGACCCAGGTTTTCTTTCAGAAAGCTGCTCCCCCACCATGTGTGTTCCTCAGTTCCAAGAACAACGTTTGTTCTTCTAACATTGACATTCTGTACGATTCCTGCGACTTGTGCGGCAGGGCTCAATCGTTCATTTACCATTTCGACAAGCTTAGAAGCCAGAAACCTCGATCCGGAAGGTCGTCCTCCATTTGTGACAAGCCCGATAAGAATCTGTCCCGTGCCTGCGCCTTTTCTTAAAAGCACGTGCCTTAGAAACCCGGTGTTGTTCTTCTCATTATAGGCCGTCAATTTAAACTTTTTTGCCCAGTCGCGAACAGAATAGGCTGCTGCAGTAAGATCTCTGTCCTGAATGAGGCATTTGCGTTGATCGATTACCCGGTGGGAATCTTTCGAATAGCAACCAAGCAGGATTTTACCGGCGGCAGAACCGAACGGCAGTTGAACCTTGTGTCTATAAAAGAAAGGTTCAGGGCTGGGATGAACCTCACAGTTCCATTCCGGGAAAATTTCTTTTATCTGCTGCCGTTTCAGTGCAAGCTGGTCCTGATACGGTTTATCCAGAAATGAACATCCGCCACATTCGGAAAAATGAGGACACTTTGCCGTGCAATCAAGTTTAACTGTCATAATCTATGGATTATACTCTCACCCATGCACGGGTGAGAGTACCGGAAAGTTCTGTTAGCTGATAAAAAGCATTTCCCTGTACTTGGGAAGCAGCCATATCGAATCGGGCATAGTATCTTCCAGCGCATCGACATGGCGCCTGACATGCTCCATGTGAGGTTTAAGATCTGAGAAAAAGTAAGCCGCTCTGGCTTCCAGATCCATGGAATGGGCATTATTGAGAATTTTTTCCATTTCCTTTATATTCTTGCGGATATAGTAGATATCTGCAGATAATTTTGTAAGCACCTCTTTTCTGTCATCAATCGCTCCGTCAACTAACTTCAACGTTCCTGAATCTATCAAGTTCTTTAAAATCTCAAGTCCCCCGGCCATATCTGACTGATACTCGTAAGCCTGAGGAAGAATCTGGGTATTAACCATTTCGGCCAGAGTGCGGGCTTCTATCTCCATCACCTTTTCGTACATTTCAAGCCAGACTGTATATCTTGACTGCAGTTCTACTCTGGAAAAAACACCGTGCTTTTCAAACAGTTCCACAGCTTTTGGTTTTATGAAGGCTTTAAGAGCCTCTGCTGAAGAAGCGACATTGGGAAGTCCACGTTTCTGAGCCTCTTTTGCCCATTCCTCCGAGTAATTATTGCCTTCAAAAAGGATGGCCCGTGATTCTTTAATGATTCCGGAGAGTACCTTCATGACTGTTGCGTTGAAATCACTGCCAGAGGAGATCCCTGATTTTATTCTCCCGGTGATAATACCGACAGAATCGGCAACTATTGTATTAACTACTGCAATGGCTGTAGAAATATTCATCGAGCTTCCAAGAGCCCTGAACTCAAACTTGGCACCGGTAAATGCAAACGGAGATGTGCGGTTGCGGTCTGTAGTATCGCGGGTAAACCTGGGAAGCAGTTTGACACCCAGATCTACAAGATCCTGTCTGGTTGCCTTCTCCATTTTTCCATTCTCGATCATATTTACAATTTTTGTAAGCTGTTCTCCAAGATAGATACTCACTATTGCCGGCGGTGCTTCATTGGCCCCGAGCCTGTGCTCGTTTCCTGCAGAGGCAACAGATGCACGAAGCAGATCAGAATGATGGTATACAGCATGAATCACGGCGCTGAGCACGGTAAGAAAAAGCAGATTCTCTTCAGGAGTATCCCCGGGGTTGAGCAGGTTGTTACCTTTGTCATCGGCAACAGACCAGTTCAGATGTTTTCCGCTTCCGTTTACACCTGCAAATGGCTTTTCGTGAAGCAGACAGACAAGGCCATGACGGTGTGCGACTTTTTTCATTATATCCATCAGCAGCTGATTATGATCGGCAGCAAGATTGGAGCGCTCAAAGATCGGCGCGAACTCAAACTGATGCGGAGCAACTTCGTTGTGTCTGGTAGTGACCGGAATTCCAAGCCTGTAGGCCTCCTCGGCAACCGCGTGCATGTAGTTAAGAACGCGCTCCTTTATGGTACCGAAATACTGGTCCTCAAGCTGCTGTCCTTTGGGAGAAACTGCCCCGATAAGTGTGCGGCCGGCAAGTACGAGGTCAGGCCTCATCCTGTAATAAGCTTCGTCAATAAGGAAATATTCCTGTTCAGGTCCGCAGGTCGGAATGACATTTTTTACGTCAGTATAGCCGAAAAGACGGAGCAGCTCCAGACAAGCTTTGCTCAGCGCCGCGTCACTGCGCAGCAGAGGAAGTTTTTTATCGAGGGCGTCACCGGTATAGGAAATAAAGATACTGGGAATGCAAAGGATTTTTCCGCTGTCAACTTCGGTAATAAAGGCCGGAGATGAAGGATCCCAGGCAGTGTATCCCCTGGCCTCAAATGTGGCCCTGATTCCGCCTGATGGAAATGATGAGGCATCCGGTTCACCCTGAATGAGCTTGCTTCCTGTAAATTTCTCTATGACATTTCCGTCGTGCCCGAGGCTGATGAAAGCATCATGTTTCTCAGCAGTAAGTCCGGTCATCGGCTGGAACCAGTGCGTGTAGGAGGTTGCCCCTTTGGACATTGACCACTCTTTCATAACAAGAGCGATCTCGTCAGCCTGTGCCTTGGTAATTATGGTACCTTCTTCCTGCCATCGTTTAAAAGCCCTGTAAGTCTCCTCAGAGATCATTTTCTGCATAGTCATTTCACTGAAAGTGTTCTCGCCATAATAAGTTGAGATCTGAAGGGGCAGAGTTACTTTGGAAACAACCACGGGCTCGATTTTCTGAGTTATTTCATTACGGATACTCATATTGACCTTTCGTTTAAAAAACGCCACAAATGCAGCGTTGGCCGGCTTGGAAATCTACATCAGAATATAAGTTCAAAGCAAATGAATCTAATATTCATTATATATCTGAACGAAATTGAAAGTCATTTTTAAGTCACATGGATAGAGAATTTGTAATAATATCAATACGATTTATTTCACAAAATATGCAGTTGAAGGCTGTAGAAACCCCATGTTCAGAATCGTTTATTTTACCCAAAAACTGGTGTTCTTTCGTCCAAAGGCACATTTAAATCGGGCATATTGTATTTTCTGTTACTTATAAATGATAACTCCGGATAAGTGCACTTCGCCTTGACCCGGGTGCACAAGTCAGATTTAATGTGAAAATATGCACAAGAAGGTTTCTGAGAATTGAGCAAAGCAGTTGTTTTAGAACAGCACGAAATTCTGTGCGCTTCAGGAACTCTTAAATCTGCAAGCAAAGCAATTATCGATGGAAAAACAGCAGTTCGTGAAGGTCCCTGTTTTGACTATGATGTCTCCTATGCTCCATTTCCCGATCAGACATGGGCAACTCTGACCGGAGCTGCAGAAGAATTACGGAAAATAACCGGTTTTAATCCTGATATACCTAACCTTCTATTTGTGTATTGTGCTGCCAAGGGTGATGTAAGTTCCATTGAGAACAACACTGATCTCTCTGGTGCTCTTCTTCATTCGCAAGCCAGGAAAGCTGCTGAACTACTGGGATTCAAGCCATCCAGAATCATTGTAGTTTCGAGTGCCTGTGCCTCGGGAGCTATCGCTGTGCAAACAGCAAAAGAGATGCTTGAAAGAGGACTGTATACCACAGCCGCAGTGTTTGGTTACGACGTAATCTCCAGATTTGTTGTCAGCGGATTTTATTCGCTTAATGCCCTCAGCGCAAAACAGGCCCGTCCTTTTGACAAATCACGTGACGGGCTGAACCTTGGTGATGGCGCAGCGCTCTCAATTTTTACATACCGGGAACCCCGTGATGGCGATGTAATCGTAGCAGGAGCAGGTTGTTCAAATGATGCCAATCACCGTACCGGGCCGTCAAGAACCGGAGAAGGACTCTTCAGGGCTGCTAAAGCGGCACTTGACGATTGCAGCGGTTACAGTCCGGTAATCGGGGCAGTGAAATGCCACGGTACTGCTACGGTTTACAATGATGCCATGGAAGCCAAAGCTCTGGCACTGCTTTTCGAGAAGATTCCACCATGTTATTCACTTAAGGGTGCAATCGGGCACACAAGTGGTGCCGGATCGCTGATGGAAATCCTTTTAGCCTCATGTTTCATGAAGATTGGCAAAGTTCCTCCCACAGCCGGTTTTCAGGAGTCTGGCGTTGATGAACCGGTTCAGGTATGCGCCCGGGGGCAGGATTTCCAGGGGAATTCTGTTCTCTGCCTTTCTGCCGGTTTTGGAGGGGTCAATGCGGCCGTTGTATTGAGGGAGTTCAAGGCATGAGCCGCAAAAGGATGTATGTAAACGGTTTCTCGGCTCTTCACAAGAGTGGAATATTCACAGCAGAAGGTCTGAAGGCCTGGGAAAGGGATCAGAACGGACCAGCAGATGTAAAGCGTGATCAGGTGCTTTCATCCCCCTACCCTTCATTTGGAAAACTTAACATCCCTGATAAACTGGCATTCAGTTCCGGCGCTTCCGCGCTGTCTAAAGTGAGTGAACCGGGCGGTGATAAGACCGGCATTTGCATGTGCATTCCACAGGGATCACTCTCAACAGATCTGTTCTACATGGACTCCCTTAATAAAGGGTTTCCAAGCCCGGCGTACTTTTCGGCAACTCTTCCGTCGTCAACAATCGCCGATCTGGCGATCTATTTTAAACTAAAAGGGCCCGATAGAATTATCTGCGGTGGCGATGCACCTGCATTCTCAGCACTGGACACTGCTGCCTATTGGCTCACAAAGAAAAAGGCAGATAAGATCCTGTGGATCTCTGTTTGGGAGAAATCTCCAATCAATAAAAGCAGTGAATCCGATTGTGCGGCTTCGATGTTCCTCTCTTTGGAACCGGACCAGGACACTATCGCAGAAATTATACTGGACCATGAACCCTCCGGACCTGTTCCAGATCAGGTAGAACTCAACGAGCAGGATCTTTTCATGGAGGTAATCGGTGCGTTGATGAATAAGGAACAGAAGATTATTTCTATTTCGGGAAGCGGTTTCAGAGGTTATATTTCTTTACAGCACAAGTAATTAGAAGACAGGGTGCCGGCTGTTCTGAACCTACAAAGGATTTAACTTTAAATATCTACATAGAATTCGCGAGGAGCTTTCATGGAAAAGCTGATGGATGAGTTGTGCAGGAAAATTATCAGTACGCTGAAACTGAGCGATGTCAAACCGGAAGAGGTTGATGTTGACGCGCCGCTTATCGGAGCCGGACTGGGCCTTGATTCAATTGACACCCTGGAACTGCTTGTCATGCTCGAAAAAGATTACGGGGTGACAGTGCCGGATGTTAATGCCGGCAGAAAAGTATTCTCTTCGTTAAGGGCTCTGGCCCAATATGTGCAGGAAAACCGCCAGAAGGAACAGTGATCAGCATGTCGGTATTTGTAGCCGGAATGGGAGCCATAAGCTCCCCTGGAACCGGTGTCGCGGAAAGTTTTTCTGCAGTAATCAGTGGCTATGATGGAATAAGCCCCCTGTCGCTTTTTGATTCCCGTCTCAAATCTGTGCCTCTTTGCACCCAGGTGTGCAGTATACCTGAAAAATACAGAAAATATTACAGATCTCTTGCCCTGGCGATGAGCGCGGCAGATGAAGCACTGACTGTATTACCGGAGCGTAAAGACATCCGTCTGGGAATACTGGTGGCTACAACCGTAGCAGGCATCTCACATACAGAAAAATTCTACGAGGACCTGAGAAAGGATCCCTCGCTTATAAGCCGTTCAGCGGATGAGTTTTCAGTTCATGAGCCAACGGTACTTGCCGGAGAGCTCTGCCGGCACACAGGCGGCTGCGGGTTCCACACTCTCTCTACAGCCTGTTCAACCGGGCTCCATATAATAGGCATGGGGAAGCGATATATTGAGCAGGGTACCTATGATGCCTGCCTTGTGGTGGGAACCGATGCTCTTTCGCTCCTTACAGTGAGGGGTTTTGCCAGCCTTATGCTCCTTGACCCCAATGGATGCCGTCCATTTGATAAACGCAGAGCAGGTATAAGCCTTGGTGAAGGAGCCGGAGCAATGCTTCTCACTGCAGAAAATGTCTTGTCACGATGCACAAGGAAACCATTTGCAATAGTCAGCGGATGGGGTGCTTCAGCGGACTGCTATCACATGACTGCCCCCCACCCTGAAGGAATGGGCGCCCGTTCGGCTGTGAAAGCGGCTCTTGATGAAGCCAGAACTGAACCTGAACAGATAGACCTTATAGCGGCTCATGGAACCGGAACTCCGGATAATGATAAAGCGGAAATAAAAGCGATGCAGTCGGTGTTCAAATCTCTCCCCCCGTTCTGTTCAATGAAACGGACCCTTGGCCATACCCTCGCAGCATCAGGAATTCTGGAATCGGTCATGGCTGTAAACGCAATGTGCGAGCAGACAGTTCCCCCCACTGCAGGTTTTGAAATTCAGGATGAAGAGATTGGTGTTTCTCCATCAAAGGCAATAAAGCGAAATATTTGCAGTGTATTAAAGACTTCTTTCGGCTTCGGAGGCAATAACGCCGCTGTAATCTTTTCAAGGACAGCCTGCTGATGGGAAAGTACTTATCTATTATCAATTCAGCAGCTGTAATTCCCAACAGGGAACCTCAGTGGCAGGATGAAATTCCAGCGTCAATTAAACGCCGTGATCCCAGAATCTGGCAGATGGCCTGGCTGGCGGCTTCACGAGCATTGACCGCTGCAGATACCAAAGCAAATTCTATTGTAGCAGGGACAGCCCTGGGCGCCCTTGACGAGACAAAAAATGTTCTGGATGGGGTTTACGACACGGGCTTCAGCTCACCCCGTAATTTCATTGCATCAGTACACAACAGCATGGCAGGCAAAATCTCCCTCGATTTTAAAATTCCAGGTCCCAATCTTACCATGTGCGAAGGGCACAACTCTTTTGCATCTGCTGTTTCAGCCGCAGGACTTCTGGACAGCAGCTGTTTTCCTGTGCTACTGATTGTTGTAGATGAAAGAATTGAACTCCTCGACAGAATACATCCTTACATGTCACCGAAGTGTAAAGAGTATCTCTGTGCAGACTGGAAGGAAGCCGCAGTTGCATTTCTTCTTGGAACAGCAGAACAGAATAGTAATACCCTTATACGCTCTCTGGGCCCGTTTCCGGCAGATGACAGCGATCCGGGAAAGTCATGCCGAAAAATGGTACTCAGGCATCTTAAACCGGGGTGCAGCATTCTGGATAACTCCAGCACATCTTTTGTCAAACCGGCAATTTCAGCTTTCGAGTGGCTGAATTCATCAGGCCCCAACCCCGCAGCAGTGTGCTCTTACTCTCCTTCTTCAAAAGGGGCCGCAATTGTTGAGCTGCTTAAAAAGTAAAGCATTCCGCTGGAGTGTCTCCTTTTTGATATTTCTTTTATTATGGGCAGTATTTCCGCAGTACAGAGTTTTTTCGCTTACTTTATTGCTCATGCACATTCCGGTTCTGATCTGGGGTATTATTGATATACGCAATTCATTTTTCTGTCAGGCATTCTGTCACAAAGACGGTGAACAGTCGTCACTGGCTATTACTTTCGATGATGGACCAGACCCGGAGATCACCCCGGAGATACTTGATCTGCTTAAAAAGTTCGGATATACCGCGACATTCTTTCTTATCGCGAAAAAAGCGGAGAGGTATCCTGAACTGGTAAAGAGAATTATCGGCGAGGGACATACCATTGCCTGCCATGATCTTGACCATCGATATACCTGCAACTTCCGTTTCACTGCAGCAATGGTAAGGGATATTGGTGCAGCAAGAGATATTCTTAAGAGAATTTCAGGTAAAACGGTCCGACTCTATCGTCCGCCTGTAGGGCTGACCAATCCGCATCTGAAAACTGCACTGAAGAAACTGAATATGGAGTGTATAGGATGGAGCGGGAGTGTCAGAGATGGCGGCAACCGTTTCAGGAAGACCTTCCACTTGATCCCTGAGCTTGCCAGGCCCGGTTCTGTGGTTCTGCTTCATGATACGGTCCCGGTACCCGAAAATAAAAGTGAATTTCTGAACCAACTGGAGAACTTATTTATTTCAATTCAGGAGAAGAAACTGAAGACTGTATCTCTGCATTCTCTTTTTTCTCTTCAGCCCTATCTTTAGCAGACATTTTCCTCTGCCGGCGGATTATTCCGGGAGCAGAAAAAGCTGAACAGACAATAATGATCAACAGGCAGAAGCTTATAAACCAGTCACCCCATCTTGAGTAAAAAGTCTCTTTTTTTACCGGAGTGAACTCTCCAGTGAGTATTGTCCTCTCGTAAAGTCCGGTTTTATTCAGAACCCGTCCGTATTGATCCACAATCATGCTTATTCCCGAATTTGCACTTCTTACAAGTGGTAGCCCGTTTTCAACCGCCCTCATTCTGGCCATCGCCGCATGATGGAAAGGTCCGCTTGACTTCCCAAACCATCCGTCATTTGTGATTGCCACAATCAGGTCTGCGCCTTTTTTAACACGATTCTGAACAAACCCGGGATAAATGATCTCGTAGCAGATAAACGGCGCAGCTTTAATATTACCTTCGGCATTAAATATAGTGGCTTCACTTCCCCTTTGAAAGTCGGCTTCACCCAGATTGACTCTGGACAGAATAGGAAATTTACCCTCAAATGGAATAGCCTCACTAAAAGGAACCAGCTTGATTTTGTGGTAGGGTTGCAGTTTCTGTTCCAGTGGGTTCACCATGAATGCCGAATTATAAACAAGGTAATCATAAAAAGAGCCTTCAGGGGATTTTTCCCAGTGCAGTGCCCCCAGTATAAGAGGAACTCCGGTGGAATCGGCCCATTTGAGTACCTGCGAACTCAATTCAGGCCGTCTGGAAAGATAGCAGAGCAGAGCGCTTTCCGGTCCTACAATCAATTTGGGTTTCTGCCCGGAAGCCTTGTAAACCATCGACTCAGTAATTGAGAATGCTGTGTCAAGAGATTTGTTGCCCCAGTTGAACTGATCGATATTTGTCTGAAGAAGAGATACTTTGAACTGCTCCCCTTCAATTTTTTTATTCATCCGCATCAGGCCTGCGAATCCAAAAATCGTCAGAAAAAGAGCGAATACTATAAGGTGAATCCATTTCTGTGCCCTGTTGGCTTTCACTCTATAACTAACAACCAGATCCCAGACCAGCATGTTACCAAGCACTATCAGATACGTCAACCCCCATACACCTGTAAAGGACGCAATTTGAGCTAACGGAAGCACTGGTGTCATGGAATAACCGAGAAATCCCCACGGGAAAGAGATATCTCCTACTGAGCGGAGAAAATCTATAAGCACCCATACAGCCGGGAAGACAATTATATAAAGACGCCGCAGCCTTTTATAAATAAAACGGAACAGCATACCGGCAGAAAGATATAGAAGCCCGATTCCGGCGGATATAAGAACCAAACCTATAAGTATCAGATGCCATAAACCTTCGGCTGTGACAAAGCCGATCCAGTAATACTGTCCCAGAGATGCGCTTACAGAAAAGAGATAAGTGTGAAGTAATGCCCGCCGGAAAGACTTTTGAACAGAAAATCCCAGCAGTGGTATCAGAATAATGAAGCTCAAAAAGGGAAACAACAATAACGACGGGCTCAACTCGTGATTAAAAGGAGGAAGACATAACGAGAATGACAGCCCGGCAACCAGTGGAAACCACCAGCGGTTACGGCTTTTAAACCAGGAGATAAATTTATCCAATATTATTTGCAGCATCTGATTCCAGCATAAAAATACTTTTTGCCCTTCTGAAGCTGAACATGAGAATCACATCTGCTGCCATCTTCACCATTTTGCCATGAGCCGCCATAAACATATGCGGAACCATCTGCTCCGCTTGTCCATTCTGCAGCATTCCCGCTCATATCAAAAATTGGTCTGGAGCCTGCACATTGGGCAAAGAAACCTGAAACACTGATTTTATTCTTTACACTTGGATTTCCAAGGGTATTACACCGCTGCACCTGATACTCTTTTCCGTAAGGGTAATCGAATCTCT
>JAAYYB010000211.1 GCA_012515615.1 Fibrobacter sp. | reverse complement strand
CTTAGAAAAATTAAGAGAATCAAAATGGATTCAAAACTTACCCGCTACTCCGGTCCTGCGCACCAAAGGTGCATAATTCTATAGCCCGGGGCACCCGCCCCGGGTAAATGGGACGGATGATATATAGCCCTGAAGGGGCGTAACTCAATCCCATACATACCGTTCATCCTATCCGACATTGTACAAGGTGAAGAAGGATATATGATTATGATTGAGGCATGAACGGCTCCCTTGTAGCACCCTTTCAGGGCTTCGATTCTTTTTTTGATTTTTTCCAGGGGCGCTGCCCCTGGCTATTGAATTTCGCCCCTTTGGGGCTTGAAGATATTCGGAAAAATCAGTTGTTGAACATCTGATAGTATGCACAATAAATAGTCTATTTTTCCTCGAAAAACAACCATTTCAGATGTTTCTATTGTGAGACGGTTAATAACAGTGTCTATTTCACAAATCACAAATAAAGAATTACAAAAGATACATCCCTGTTTAAATGAAGTATATGTACCTGACATATTCTCAAGCATAATACCGTATATTCACTGACCTTGCCTACTTAATTCCGAAAGGCTACAACCAGTTTTAATCTACCACCAGTTCGCCCGTGCAGCCGCAATGGCGTTTGCAAATGTGATAAGTTTACCTGCCTATACAAATGGTGGACAACAAGGGGTGATAGCGCAAGACCGGCGTCTTCGACGGGCTTGAGCGAAAGAGGGGACACCCTCTTCCAAAAAATCTTTATTTCTAAGATCTATTATATTGGGGGCACCCTCTTCCCAAAAATCTTTATTTCTAAGGACCTATTATATTGGGGGCACCCTCTTCCAAAAAGTCTTTATTCCTGTTCATTACTTGTATGATGTATTTTTATGTAATTATGACCTCTCAAAAGCACCTTTTCTATCTCGCTCCGCTGCGCGGCATTACAGATATCATCTTCAGAACCAGTTTCGAAAAGTATTTCGGGCAGTTTGATTTCCTGATGCCCCCTTTTATCACCACTGTTAAAGGTGAAAAAGTGGCTCTTTACCACATAAAAGATATCTCATCGGGGGAAAATGACAGAAAGAGAGTCATTCCCCAAATAATCGGGAACGATCCCGAAGACATGCTCAAGCTTGCATCCTGCATGCATGATCTGGGATACCATACTGTAAACTGGAACCTGGGATGTCCGTTTACGCCTGTTACCCGTAAAAAGCGGGGATCCGGCCTGCTTCCATACCCGGAGCTGATAAAATCGATTTTAGACAAGCTGATCCCGGCACTCCCCTGTTCTTTTTCCGTAAAGGTTCGGCTTGGTCTGGATGAAAAGCATGAGCTAAGTAAGGTGATCCCTGTTCTTAATGATTACCCGCTCTCAGAGGTCATTATTCACCCCCGAACCGGCTCCCAGGAGTATTCAGGAACCGTGGACCTTGACTCATTTGAGCTTTACACCGCGCAGTGCAGGCATACGGTTGTCTATAACGGGGATATTTTCACTGCGGATGATTTCAAAAGACTCTCTGAACGATTCCCCGGGATAAACCGCTGGATGCTCGGTCGTGGAGTAGTGAAATATCCATTTCTTCTTGAGGCTCTGCGCAGCGGGAAAACTCAAACTGAGTTTTCAAAGCTGCGGCTGTTCCATGATGATCTCTATGCCGGGGCAAAGGAAACGCTCAGCGGCCCTTCCCACATTCTTGGCAGGATGAAAGGGCTGTGGCTTTATATGGCTGGATCAATGCCTGAGGGGCAAAAACTGCTAAAAAAGATACAGAAAACAAAGAGTCTATCGGCTTATGAGAGATTGATTGACAGTGTTCTTAAACAAATCTCTTGAGGTTACCCGGTGATTTTGCTAAATACGGCATTGACACCATAGTCAGTCCCACCGGTGAGAAGGCTGACTCTATTTGTGAAATACGGATATTGATCCTTGCAAACTGCAAGTACCGGTGATATTTTGAACAATACAGTTGATATTTCGTAAGACGGAACCTTCTAAAATGAAAAATGATGATTTATCCAGATTCGCCAGTATGACTCCAGCCCAGAAGTGGGAGACGGCAAAGAGTCTTCGTGATCTGGCCTGGAAACTCAAACTAACCGCAGTGCGTCATGAACATCCTGACTGGAGTGAAGAAGAGATCGAGAATAAGGTAAAGGAGATATTCCTCTATGCTTCAACCTGACCTCCTTGATATTTTTGTGCTGCCACTTGAAAAAAGCGGCTTTGAATATATGGTCACCGGCTCTGTTGCTTCCACAATTTACGGTGAACCACGGCTTACTCATGACATCGATTTAGTACTGATATTGAAAAATGAGGAAATAAAGAAGTTCTGCTCTGTTTTTCCGGCTGAGAATTATTACTGCCCGCCCACAGAGGTGATTTGTATTGAGCTTTCCAGAAAAAATCATGCACATTTTAATCTGATCCATCATGATTCCGGTTACAAAGCTGATTGTTACCCCTTCACTGGAGATCCACTGCATGCATGGGCATTGAACCAGAGGCGCATATTTCAAATACGCCCTGATTTTACAATCAAGGTTGCCCCGCCCGAGTATGTTATCATTCGTAAAATGCAGTTTTTCCGTGATGGCGGCTCTGAAAAGCATCTTTCAGATATAAAAAAGATGCTTCAGCTAGCGGAAAGAACAATTGATTTAACAATCCTGACAGATTGGATTCAAAGGCTTTGTCTGGATCGTGAATGGAACCGGATCCAAACTGGTTTTTGATTTCTGAAATAATTTGTTTAGAATGAAATACTGATCTCTCCCTGTGGAATACCTTTGCAAAGGGATGTATCTGGTCAGCGTGAAGACCATTTTCCTGTGTTTATTCCAGGGCCGTTATGGTTAAATAATGCCCTGGTATTTACAATGTGATATATCTTCTCATTAAAAAGTACAACCGTTAAGCAGCATCACCCCCCGGAGATTGCCCTGGTGTTATTTGTACTCCTTTTTTATGAGAAAGACACATAAGAAATCCAATAAAAAAGTGCTACTTTAATGTTTGAAAAAGCTAAGCCGTCTCACTTTACGCCGGGATAGGAAATCCCGGACTGATATAGCCGAAGCCACTTCGTGGTATTCCCATACCAAATTCCTTAATTTTTTCACAAATATCTCACCCCTGATATCGCACTCTTTTTTAATACATGCTTGATCAGTCCTGAAAGTATTCATCAGGCAGATCACCCACGCCCGGTTGTTCTTCAGGTCAGGAGTATTATGAATTCTTCAAACATCTGCATAATTGGAGCCGGTTCATTTGGAACGGCTCTGGCAAACAGTATGGCTTTGAATCGACAGAATGAAATACTGCTTTATTCTATTGAGCCCGATGTTGTCAGCGATATAAACAAAAATCATGAAAACAGTAAATATCTTCTCCACACCCGTCTTTGCGAAAGGATAAGTGCCACTGCTGAGATCGAAGATGCGATGCGGTGTGATATGCTCATGCTTGCGATCCCATCTCGTCATGTAATTGATTTTGTTCTTAAGAATAAACCGGTATTTGAGAAAGCAAAGCTTGTTATAAATCTGGCCAAAGGGTTTGGAAGAGATGGCAAGAATATAGCAGAGGACCTTGAAGAAAACCTTACTGTTGCGGTGGGATCTCTTAAAGGCCCCAGTTTCGCATCAGAGCTTATCAACCACACCCCTACCGCATTCACTTTTTCGTCAAGAGATACCCTCTTCTTTGGTGAAATGATGCAGGTCTTAAAAGGAACAGGTCTTCATCTTGACTTTACTACAGATATACGCGGAGTGGAGATTCTCAGCATCGCAAAAAATGTTTACGCTATAGTACTGGGTATTATCGATGCCACTTTCAACTCGGCAAATTCCAGGTTTTTAGTGTTTACGCGCGCTGTAAACGAGATCCGTTCTATCCTGAAGAGGTTCGGGGCCGATCCTGAGACGATTTTTAACTATTGCGGCATAGGCGACCTTGGGCTGACCGCGCTCAATGACCTGAGCAGAAACAGAACAATGGGGCTGTTTATAGGCAAAGGTTTCTTTACCGGCGATCTATCGGAAAGTATAGTTTTAGAGGGAAAGCAGGCTTTGATGACACTGGCCTCATCAGTGGCCCCTAAAGGGTTTAACCCGGAGTTCCCGATACTTTGCAATCTGAGAAGATTGCTTGAAGGGAATATTTCGCCCGGAGAATTCGTGAGTGAGATAGTGAGTAATTAACAAGAATAGGGAGCTTCTGGAAGAGGGTGTCCCCTCTTCCAGAAGACAGAGGACAGTTGACAGTAATGCTTCAGCTCTGTCCTGTTTCATCCCGTAGTTTCCGGACTTCCTCCAGGGTAAGTCCTGTAACACTGCTGATTATTTCATCATCAAGCCCGCTGGCAGCCATCTTTTTTACGATTTTTTCGGTTCTAATCACAGTTTTCTCCTCAATCTTCTTCTTAATTCCTTCTCTTTTACCTTTCTCTTCACCTATCCTGATTCCTTTTTCCTCGCCTATCTTAATGCCTTTTTCCATGCCTTTTCTCGTAGCCTCAGCAGTAGCCTTCTCCAGCTTCTTTTTAATGCGAGCTTCAAAAATCTCATCAAGAAAACTGTCTACTGGATTTTTCTCCATTTCTAATATCTCCTTCATACAGCCCTTGAGCTCTTTAAGCAAATCCTCTGGTGCCGCACCCACCAGATAAGTTATTAATGATTTCAAGTATTCGTTTGTCCCGATATCTTCATCGAGCTCCTTGAATATTACGAGTATATCCCCGATTTTTTCCAAAAGTTCATGGCTGTGAATGTATTTGAGAGTTAGAAAAAGGATTCTTAGACAGGGGTCCCCCTTTATCTGGTCATCACCCATGGCCTGTAGATCGATAAGGATATACCGGAGGTCCAGGAAAAACGGTTGGCACCTCTGGTATGAGACAAAATGACAGTCCGGTCCCTCACAGGGGATAATACTCTTTTTGCCATGGCAAATTACTGTGGTAAAAATAACCGGAATACCTTCACCGGCATGTTGTCTCTGGTGATACTGGAGCACCATGGCGATATTTTTCTGCAACTGCACCCCAACCATGGGGTCTGGGTAGCTTTTATGCTCAAAGAGAAGGTACACGTGCTCTGTTCTGTCGGGGGTTGAAGCCGCGTACACGGCATCTGAGAAAAGCTCCTGAAGATCAGGGTTTATATGGCTGTCTTTTACCGCTTCCAGTGTTGAAAGATCAATAAGCGCAGCATCTTCAGGGAGAATGTAGTGCCCGATAAAGCTCTGCACAGTCTGCACACGGCTGAAAGCGTCTTTAAAAAACTTGTCATGTGGGTGGGTCAGCTTTTTATTGTCCATATCTCTAAGATACATCGTTCAGCTTTCAGGGTTAAGAGGTTAAGAGGGCCACGTGGCCTTTGTGGTATAGAGGATTCATTCTTGGCGAACGCTGAACGCCGAACGTTGAACGCTGAACGGAGAGGCTATAATAAAGTTTTAATCTACCACCAGTTCGCCAGTGCAGCCGCAAAGGCGTCTGTAAATGTGATAACCATGCCTGCCTCCACAAATGGTGGACAACAAGGGGTGATAGCGCAAGACCGGCGTCCTCGACGGGCTGGAGCGCAAGAGGGGGCCCCCTCTTCCAAAAAAAGTCTTTATTCTTGAGAATCTCTTATACTGGGGACACCCTCTTCCAAAAAAAACTGCAATATTACCACATTGAAGCCCTCCCTTACGGTCAGGCTTCGGAATGTGCCCTGCTGATGAGAACTCCCGCCCGTTCAGCGTTCGCCATGAATGGACCCCTGAGATGTCTGGGGACATTCAGCATCCAAATTGCTCAGAGAAATTGAAAAAGCGAATCTTACAAAGATCCCCGAAAATTCAACCTACCTTGACCATGCACTTATACCCGACAGGTTTTATATACCCACCCGATACCCGAACGGACTCCCCGACCTTTCTCCCAATGAGGCCTACAGTGCCGCAGATGCAAGGATATCTATTGATTATGCGCGTGAGATATTAGATTTTATCCAAAGAGTAATTCAAGTTCGAGAGTTATCCTGACTAAGAAATTGGGAAATAGACCCGAAGATGGTATTTTCTAATTCTCACGCCAACCCGGAGAAAAAAATGGAAAAATCAGCAAAAATCTTCGTTGCCGGCCACAGAGGGTTAGTCGGATCAGCCATAGTGCGTGCGCTGAATGCTCAGGGGTACGAAAATATTCTCACCAGAACTCATTCTGAGCTTGATCTCACAAACCAGGCCGCAGTTGATGACCTCTTCAAAACAGAGCGTCCGGACTACATATTTCTGGCTGCCGCAAAGGTTGGCGGTATATATGCCAATAATACCTACCCGGCGGAATTTGCCTTCAGTAACATGCAGATTCAGAACAATATTGTACACAGTGCCTGGAAATACAATTCAAAAAAGCTTCTTTTCCTTGGCTCCTCCTGTATTTATCCCAAATTTGCTCCCCAGCCTATGCGCGAATCGGCACTGCTCTCAGGACCGCTTGAAGAAACAAACAAGGCTTATGCGCTTGCTAAAATCGCGGGAATTATCATGTGCCAGAGCTATAACCGCCAGTACGGAACAAACTTCATAAGCGTGATGCCGACAAACCTTTACGGACCAAACGATAATTATCACCCGGAAAACTCCCATGTTCTCCCCGCGCTGATCAGGCGTTTTCATGAGGCTAAGGCAAATAATGCTCCCCATGTGACGATCTGGGGAACCGGTTCTGCTCTTAGAGAGTTCCTTTACTCCGATGATCTGGCCGATGCCTGTGTGTTTCTAATGAACAACTACAATGATGACGAAATTGTAAACATCGGGTACGGGGAAGAGATCTCTATTAAAAATCTGGCCTTAACCGTAAAAGAAGCGGTGGATTATAAAGGGCAGATCCGGTTTGACACCAGTAAGCCCGACGGGACCCCAAGAAAGCTTCTGGACTGTTCGAAGCTTAACGGACTGGGGTGGAAGCCGAAGGTACCGCTTGAGGAGGGATTGAGGATGGCGTATGGGGATTTTGTGAGGAGGGTTGAGGGAGGGGAAATTTAGTTTAGAGCTGCTATAACACACTTTTCACCTGTGTTCTATTTTTTGATACAGTCACATCAGTGTGGGCAGTGTACCGTTATAGAACCTGTTATTATACATTTCTACAAGATCCCAATTTCCCTTTATATTAAGCTACAGTACTGGTATATTTTTCAAAACTTTTCCTGAAACTCCTTTGAAAATTCAATAATATTGTCACAAAGTATACCACTGTTTTTCTTTCCGACAACATCACATTCCATTTACTTCATTGAGTAAAATGAACATTACGCCTTTAGAAGAAGAGAACAGAGCCATTCATGGTCCAGGTAACCGCCAGAAATTCTAAGTATGCAGTCCGAATGCAATGCTAAAAATCCGAATTGATGTAGCTTCAAAGCACCATTCTTATAATTTGTACTTTGCCCATAGAGAAGACAGATACCAAGAGTACCGCCATCGGTAAAAACTGGCGTTTTTAGTTTGATCCGAAGGTTAGGCAACAGTATTGCGTTAATCTACGAAAGAATAGAAAATCTTTCCTTCAAGGCTGCTCCTATTTTTTTTGTTTCTCCTTGACATTGTTGATGTATATTATCATTGTTTTTCAATGAAAAACGCTCTTACACAAGGGATCATTTTTGACATCATTACTAATTATCCTGTTCCTTGCAGCCCTTTCACAAGCTGACTCCCAGCCATTTAGTATTAATGAAGTCATGTCCTCAAACAATGCATGCATAACAGATGAGGACGGGGATCTATAACGGTCTGAAAATTTAATACAGAAAAAAAGCTGATTATAAGTGGTTTCCTCTGGTATTTTTAAACAAACCAAGGAGCCATCATGAGTCCCAAGACACGCAGAGAGCGTCGTAATCACGATG
>JAAYYB010000210.1 GCA_012515615.1 Fibrobacter sp. | reverse complement strand
TGAAGGAGCGACCTAAGCTCGATGCGGACAACGTGTTTACAGGTGTGTTTCAATCCACGCTCCCGTGAAGGAGCGACCATTTCTGCCAAGGACCAAGCAAAACACCAGTTAATGTTTCAATCCACGCTCCCGTGAAGGAGCGACTAATTATTGGGTATGATAGCCATTGGCAATCAGATGTTTCAATCCACGCTCCCGTGAAGGAGCGACGATGATAAGTGGGGAGAGACTCAATCAAGGATAAGTTTCAATCCACGCTCCCGTGAAGGAGCGACTTGACTCTTCACTTGCCACTGTACATAGGTGGGAGTTTCAATCCACGCTCCCGTGAAGGAGCGACGAAGAAATTCCGGAAATGGTCACCGGAGGATATACTGTTTCAATCCACGCTCCCGTGAAGGAGCGACTCACCCTAAATCTGAAGAGTATTATCACAATGATGTTTCAATCCACGCTCCCGTGAAGGAGCGACAGTTCCGATGTAACTTGATTTAAATCAACGGCATTGGTGTAGGTTTCCGCGAAGGTAATGGGAAAGAGAAGAGGATATTTACAGATGAATATTAAAACACTCATAATGTTTTGAAATAAATCAAGTTACACGTTTCGCGTACCTGACCGGGTTTTTATGGTCACTTCAGGTACGCGATAGACAAAATATAGTATCCGGGTGTTCAAAGCATCAGCAGGCCATCAGGATCATAAGATTCTTTTGCGCCGGCATGCTCAACCCGTCTCTTCCAGTTTGCTCCAAGAAAATAAAATCTGAGACTATCTTTTTCCAAATCTGCTATCTTTAGAAGGCTTTCTTTGAGATTGACCCACTGGGCTGGATTAACCAAGCACTCAAAAACTGAGTTCTGTACCCTCTGCCCGTAATTCTTACACACCTTTGCCACCATTCTAAGGCGCTTTTTTCCAATCGCATCTTCAGTATTAACATCATAGGTTACAAGAACCATCATAAGGTATCATCTCCTTTTATTTACAGAAAAAAGCAGGATATTTTTCAAGATCTCCCCGAAGATGTCGTGCCAGAAGCATAGCCTGACTAAAAATAAGCATTCCTACAGGTATATTTTCCTGCAGAAAGGGATGTCTAACCTCTTCTTGTTTTCGTTTCTGATATGCTGTAATAACAGTTTTCCTGGTTTGATCATCCATAAGGATGCCGCCACTTTCGGTAACAGTAAACCCTTCCGGTTTGACCTGTTGTGTGTTAATTAGCGTCAGTACCAGCCTGTCGGCAATATATCCCCGGAATTCTTCCATTATATCAAGTGCCAAACCTGGTCTTCCAGGCCGTTCCTTATGAAAAAAGCCAACGTACGGGTCTAACCCAACAGTCTCCAGTGCCGATGTGGCATCGTGAACCAGTAAAGTGTAAACAAAAGATAGCATGGAGTTAACCAGGTCAAGCGGTGGCCGCCTGCTTCTGCCTTTAAAGATGAAGTGTTCTTTCTGTGAACAAATCAGCTCATTAAATATACCAAAGTAGATTTTTGCGGCTTCACCTTCCTTACCCAACAGTGTTTCACTGTCAAGCGGATCTTTTAATTGTTTAATAACATTGAACATTTTTCGGGTTGCAATCTCCATCTCTCTGGTATTACCGTTCTCACTTTTTTCTCTTATTGCTCTAAGCACGACATTGCGGGTATTGGCGATTTTTGCAATAATGAACAGCCTGGCAATTTCAGAAACCTGTTTTTGGTCATCAGCCCTGCGGTATTGTTCGCGGCGTAATAAGACATTTCCTTGAGTCTTGCCAACTACACGTGCTTTGAAATGGCCAAATTCGCCAAGAAAACTAATGGTTACATTATTGTTTGCACAAAGCTCCATAGCATCCGGACTGACTGCTACTCCTCCGAAACATACAATTCCATTTAATGTATGAATTGGTAATCTCATTCTGATTTCATGCTCTATCCGTATGGTAATAGTCATTCCTTCTTTGGCTATATAGGCCCCATGTGTTGTAATAAATATTGTAGAGTACCGATTTAAATCCTGTTGATAAGATATTCTCTTTCCACTTTATTTCCCCCTTACTTATTTTAATCCTCTTTAATAAACTGAGAATTTTACCCATAAAAAGAAAAGGAAGACTGTTCT
>JAAYYB010000209.1 GCA_012515615.1 Fibrobacter sp. | reverse complement strand
TCATTTTGATATGTGC
This sequence comes from Fibrobacter sp., assembly GCA_012515615.1. Classification (GTDB taxonomy): domain Bacteria; phylum Fibrobacterota; class Chitinivibrionia; order Chitinivibrionales; family Chitinispirillaceae; genus JAAYIG01. The sequence continues at coordinate 2,370 of JAAYYB010000209.1, read as the reverse complement.
AAATATGGTGCCGATATTACAATTTCAAATTCTGAAAAGGAACCGGCAGGGGAGATTTAACCCGTTCCGGCAGCCATGAATTGAAAGATACTTCTCCAGATAATCTCTTAAATTATTAGCAAGTATGATTGGAGATGCCAGTGCTGGAAAATATGTTAATATGGCGGACTGTATTGCCGGTAATCAAAAATTAAAAAACCATTGCCGCGCCATAGCACTCAGCAGTCATACAAAGGCCATCGTGGTCGGAACTGGTTCAAAATTCAATAGCTTATTTATAAACTCATTGATTGAATTTGAAGCAAAAAAAAGAGTTTCGCCACTTGTAGAACCTAAATAGTTAATTTTCAGAAAAAAATGCTAAAGTCTTCTTCCAAACTGCCGATATTATTAATAGGGTTAACTGGAACCCGGGGAGGTGAAGATGCCTGTTACAGGCGTTGAAGAATCAGGAAGGCGTGCCGAACGGGTACAAAGCGAAAGGCGCTCTGAGGAAGCCAGAGCGGCTGAGCAGAGTAAACGGGCCGATGAGAATCGGGAGACACGCCGTGCATCGGAAGCAGGTCGAGGCGAAAACATGGACGTCACAGCCTGAAAAACCGAAACAAATAAAAAGACGGGATGTTATGATTGATGGATGGGGTGAGACTGGTGGCTCACCCCATCCTTTTTTATTGTCAATCAGGGAAGTCGCAAGTCGCAAGTCGAAAGTTAAGAATTAAGAGGTAAGAGGTTCAAAGGAGACATTCGTGTTTTAATGAGAACATGTATTTAACATTGTTCTCATTTACAATCCTGACACGTTATATTCACCGGGTTTACATATATAGTTTCCGTGAGACTACAACCTGTTTTAATCTACCTACAGTTTGTCTGTGCGGCCGCAAAGGCGTTTGAAAATGTGATAACCTGACCTGCCTATACAAATGGTGGACAACAAGGGGTGTTAGCGCAAGACTGGCGTCTTCGACAGGCTGGAGCGAACGCGGGGGCTCCCTCTTCCAAAAAATCTTTATTCTTAATTGTTACTTGTTCAGGGGAAACCCTCTTCAAAAACAAAATTTAAAATTAGTACGAATCAGGAATTATTAACGATTCAGGCAAAAAATAATATTCCGTTACTGTCACTTTTACTATTACTATTATCTCAGCAGCAGCTCCCGTTCCATAGAAACACCCTGAGCCTGCGCAGAATCGAGCGCCGCACCGCTTCCCAGAACAACCTTGACAGTGGGACGGGCGGACAGGACAGATGATGCCGCCCTGCACAGGGATTCCCTATCGGCCCCCATCACGGCCTCCCTGAGCTTCTGCTTGAATTCTCTTGTGTTCCCCAGCATCAGATCCACAGTCTCGCCAAGTCCCTGAGAATGGGGCGGACGCGGGGAATCGATCCGGCCGATTGTACCAATAATGCTCTGCTCTACTTTATCTTCGGGAATTCCGGATGCGATCTCCTCGATTCCCTTCTGGAAATGATCCAGTGTACTCTTGATATTTGGATCCCTGTAGGATGAGCAGGCAAATATGGGATGAGAGATTGACATCATGGATGATCCGCCGTAAGCTCCACCCTCTACCCTCACCTTATCCCACAGATAGCCCGTAGAGAGATTGCGTGACATGAGGTAGAGAAGCCCTGCACTGAGCGGCTCCACCCCGGGAAGTTTCCAGACCTGCGCCACAAAATTGACCGCTGAATTAATCTCAATTCCAAGGGGCTTTTCGGAAAGAGGAGACAGTGACGGAAGCTCAACGGGAGTCATATTCTTTTGGGGCAGCCTGGAGAGAAAATTCCTGATCTGAGGAATAAAAGCCCTGGGATCATCGGCGGTAAGAGAGATCACACAACCCCTGCGGTTTACTATTGCCGTGTGAATCTGCTTTACTGCATCGACAATCTTTTCCATGTTGTTCTCTTTAATGAGATTGTCAAGAAAACGGAGCTGTGAAATTCCGCCAAGCTGCTCATCTATGTATCGCGATTCGGAAAGTGATGCGGCGGCACGGGAAATCGCAAAACTGTTTCCTGCACCTATGACAGATGAGAGCAGCCCGTTACGCTCCTCAAGAAGAATATCCTTTATCTGCTTGCGGCTGGTAAGATCAGAGGCGAGCAGAAGGTCACTAATTATGTCAAGCATCTCCGATGCCCTGGGGGCAAGTGCCTTGCTGTGCATGAAAGAACGGAAAAAAAGCTCGTTTCCGTTTCCTATCATCGTCTTGCATGAAACCGATGAATCGACTCCGCCGGTAGAAAGAGCGATCCGCTTTGCGGTCTGCTCGTAGGAGAGCCCCGCAGCCCCGCATCGGGTAATAAGCTCACTATAGACCGGAAGATAGGGCAGAAGTGACAGCGGAACTCCTCTG
>JAAYYB010000208.1 GCA_012515615.1 Fibrobacter sp. | reverse complement strand
GAATTCAATATCACCTGGAGTAACCATATGCCGAGAATGGTGAGAACCACACTTGATAGTGACCGTAAACCGGTTCCCGCACCAGTCAATACGAATCTTCGCTCCTGCATACTCGCTCAGTTCGGCAATACCTGGTATAATCTCTCACGTTCGATGCGGAAGCTCAAAATAGATACGGTTGATTGGAAACACAGGGATTCCATCAGCGCATGTTTTACACAATATCTGCCCGGCAACAACGGGTGGTGGTTCAGCGACAGCTTGCATCTCTGGTTCCGTCCGAGCGACGCACCATTTGCCACATTCGATCCGCTTTCCGGAAAATGGAGCAACCTGAAAAAACGGCCTCTGGCCGGGGGAGGCACCGCTTCTAACGAATGGGTGGGACAATGGTATGATTCCACAAAACAGTACGCCACTATTGTCATCTACGATTCACTGAAATTCCGGGAGAAACCCCAGGGTTCGGGAGTATTTGTCTTCGGTGACAGCGTGTATGCGAACACTAAAGACACAATGTATTTTGTCAACCAGTGCAACGCAACCATCTTCGGGGTTAAGTCAACATACAAATTTATGCCGCTGAAAAACCGTGGTTTCGCGTATGATGCTGTCCGCGACTATTTGCCCGTTCCGGTCTGTGGACAGATTCAAAACTACGCGTTCACCATGGAGATGCACCGGAAATTTACTTACAAAAAGGGACAGGTATTCTCCTTTACAGGAGATGATGATGTGTGGGTTTTCATCAACAACCGTCTGGTTATAGATCTGGGCGGTATTCACCCGGCCCTGACAAAATCAGTCGATCTCGATACACTCGGCTTGACTGAAGGAACCGAGTACTGGTTCGATTTTTTCTTCTGCGAACGCGCCGTTACTGAATCGAATATGTACGTTACCACCAATTTGCTGATGTTTTCGCCACCGCAGCGGAGCGTGCGGAGTTGGCGCCGCGATTATGGGAATCTTGACTGATCGGACTTTTACTGTTAAGGTTTAAGAGCTTCTGTGAAGGGGGCGTTCCCGCATAAAGATTTTTTGGCAGTGGGCGTTCAGACTGTTTCAAAACCAAGGTAAGTTTTTGGGTGCCTGCCGAAGACGTCACCGGCCCTCCTTCCGGCTCGCCCTTAGGGGCTCGGTATGTCGTTTATATCGCTGAGCGTCAAAGCCCGCTCAGCTCTTGGAGCATACTGCACCTGGGTACAGTGCCCCTGCAGTCCGTCCTGGCGCACTTACTAACAGGCTTTTGAGGCACAACAGGCGGTTACCCTCCTTAACTTTCCATATTTTCTGAATATTGTAAATCGTACATGCAAAATACCACATAGCTTCTGCATTACTCTTCCCAATAGCTCTAAATTTGCGAAGTCCCGCGCCGTAGAACTGCCGGCAGACTATAATTATTGCAGCCATTCGGAATTAGAAAAGGGGAAATTTGATAACAGGAATGTGTAGATTAAGCATACGACGGCCCAGGAAAAATCTACACTTTGTACTCTTAACTTGTGACTTGCAACTTTCGACTTGTCTGAATTACTGAATTACGACAAGGACAATAATTATTCCAGGTTTTCGAATACTCTAATAGATACTATAGTGTCAGATTTAAAGTTTATCCTGAAAAAGGCCGAAATATAGAATAAGAAGGTTGAGGGAAAGACTGGAAAATCCTGCACTAGGGGGTAAATTATGATGCATCAAAGAGTGGATCCGTTTATTACGCTCGACGACCGCCCCGACAGGGATACCGTCATAGAGAAAGATGAAATAATCAGCCTTATTATAGACTTGGAGACTATGTCTACAGAGAGTTTCTATGAAAAGTACTTTTCTGATGAAGACAGGTCTTGACAAAAAAGGCTCAAAGTGATGTAATTGGTCGATCTTTATTCGAAAGATTACATTTTCTTAGGGCCTTTTTAGTCCATACTTCAGCGCATAAACAACTTCACAATTTGCCATCCCGAAAATAAGGGCTATGGCAGGACCCATAACCCCCGGATCTTTTAAGCTAACTTTACGGCTTTTCCTGCTTGTCCATGCTTTTCTCCGGAACCCGGTCTCTCATCTCTGCCACAGGATGTTTCCGGGCAGGATATCCCTTTTCAGAATCTTTACGTTCCGGTTCCTTTAATGGCGCAACATGTTCTCTTTCTGCTTCCGCCACCTTTTTTTCCCCCTGTTCCATTAAATCCGGCTCAGCCTGTGGACTCAACAGGTCTTCCTCTTTAATCTGAGCAGATCTTTTCCTCTGACTGCTGCTTTGTTCCATAACTCCTCCTAACCCCTGAACTGCCCCTCGTAACGGTCCTCCGGATGCCCTACAGCATCAAGGCCCGCTATTAAGATTACGATCTTAAATGCGTCAGCGCGCTGTAGGATTCTTTTTTTCGATATTTCTTCACGGTTCTGTTTTTGAACTTCGTTCAACTGGCAAACAGGAATCGTGGGGGGCATTACGTGTAGAGATGTCCGCCGGACATCTCTACGGGGAACCGTATGACAAACTGCCGACGACCTGTGAATCTTGTAACTTCATTTTTCTAATATCAATGCCCGGTAATCGAATTCTTTTAAGGAGGGTATCATTATGAAATTTCTACGTTGCAGAGATGTCGCGGAACGCAGCTGCAATTTTATTGCAGAGGGAGAACGTAAAGAAGAGGTTGAAAGAGAGCTGCTTGATCATACAATCAACAGGCATCCGGTGTTCTTTGACAGTCTTGATGTCGAGGACAGGGAGCATTTTTTAGAACAAATGGAAGCGATGATGCAGGATGAGAAGAAGGGGACGTAATGAGAATCCAATTTCATCTTTTAACCAGAAGTGAAAGAAGATTACCGGACGGATGCTTCGGTATGAGACCGGAGAACTGATCCGGGCAGGGAAGTGACGTGGACGGGAGCCGTTTACACCTTTTCCTTTTCCAGAACTTCACTGGCGAAAGCGTCGTAAGAGTTGTAAAGAAAGCCTTCAAATACCAGGTCGAATTTCAGAGTTTCAAAGATGTAGTTGATGTATTCGTTTGAGGAGATGATGTAGATGGCTCCACCCATTTTGCGGACCTTATTGAGGTTATAAACGAGTGCTCCGATTCCGCCGCTGCAGATAAAGGTGACTTCATCAAGGTTAAAGACAATATGACAGAGTCCTTCTGAGATTATCTGTTGCACCTCTTTATCGAGCAGTCTGGCACTTTCCCAGTCGATTCTGTCGGAGGGCTTAATTACTTTGAATTTACCGATTTGAGTAACAGAAAGTTCCACAGTATCTCCTTTCGCGAAATCACTGGATTTCCTCGTATTCCCCTTCACTTACATCGTGACCCGCAGGGTCAAAACGCTTTTGATCAGGAGCTGGTCCGGGTTTTACCTTTTTTACTCCCGGATGGAAGATCAATCTGGCGATATTCATGATAATCATCAGTATAATTACGAATTCAGCAATTCTAATTAACAATTATATAGTCCGGCTTTGAAAAATTAAATGTAAAATGATATATTTTTAATCTCTCTTTAAAATAGAGAGTATCACTGAATCGAATATAAAAATAATACCAGACCATATTCAATGATACACTACTTTTCTAAAAAGAACCAGGAGGAGCAGTGGGAGTAGATATCGCGCAGATTAATGAAAGGATTAAGGAAGAGAGCACATTTGTATCTCTCCTTAAAAGTGAAATGGCAAAGGTGATTGTGGGGCAGCCCAGAATGGTAGACAGGCTGCTGATCGGCCTTTTGACAAGAGGGCACATTCTTCTTGAGGGAGTACCCGGGCTGGCAAAAACTCTGGCTATCTCAACGCTTGCACAGGTCATAGATACCAATTTCAAGAGAATTCAGTTCACCCCCGACCTTCTTCCAGCCGACCTTATTGGAACGATGATCTACAACCAGAAGACCGGTGAATTCATCCCCAAAAAAGGGCCTTTATTTTCAAACATAATCCTGGCGGATGAAATTAACAGGGCTCCGGCAAAGGTTCAGAGTGCCCTGCTTGAGGCGATGCAGGAACGACAGGTCACTATCGGGGATGTAACTTACAAACTTGATGACCCGTTTCTTGTCCTGGCCACCCAGAATCCTATTGAACAGGAGGGAACTTATCCTCTTCCTGAGGCACAGGTCGACCGTTTTATGCTGAAGCTCAAAATCGTTTATCCTACCCGCGAAGAGGAGAAAGAGATTCTCGAGCGCATGGGGAAAGGGAGTATTCCCGAGGTCTCAAAAGTAATCAAAGTTGACAAGATCATCTCTGCACGCGACGCGGTAAATGAGATCTATATGGATCCAAAAGTTGAGGACTATATTATCAGTTTAGTTTTTGCAACACGTGAACCTCAGGCCGCCGGTCTGGCTGATCTCAAAGGACTCATCTCCTATGGAGCGTCACCGCGCGCCACCCTGTTTCTTACACGTGCTGCCCGGGCTCATGCTTTTATCCGGGGACGTGGATATGTGACTCCCGAAGATGTAAAATCTGTGGGTATGGATGTTCTGCGGCACAGAGTGATCACAACCTATGAAGCAGAAGCGGAGAATATTACCTCTGAGGATATCCTGCAGAAGGTTTTTGACAGCATTGAAGTGCCATAAACCTGGAAAGGGTGTATGCAAAGGACCCATCAGATTGTCTGTATTGCTTTTGTCGTGCTGCTCAGTTCATCACTGTATGGCCAGAGGCAGCTTATTTATGATCCGGAAAGAGGAATAATCTTTGATGATGAGCCCCGGGGAACTAGTGCCGTTTCCCAAGATCAGTCCTCTTCCGATCAAATTGCCGAAACACGTCCAAAGCGCAATTCCAACGACCTCCACTTCAACAGGAAGAAAGATCCTCCGGAACTCTATTTCCGATCGGGTCTGGAATACTTTAAAAACCGCGACTACAAAAGTGCTCTTAAGAACTTCTCCTATGCAGATTCTGTTACCGGTAAACCGCAGTATCTTCTCTGGAAAGGCAAAACTTTTCGCCAGCTTGGAGATACAGTAAAGATGCTTTCTATAATGGAAGAGATCTATAAGAAGCACCGAACCAGCGAAGTAGCCGATGATGCGCTGTTTGAGTTAGCTCTCTATTATCAGAGCAATGATGATTATGCAAAGGCAACTGAAGTTTATACCAGCCTTATCGAGCAGTTCCCGATGAGTACATCGTTTTCAACAGGCGAAGAGCTCAGAGAGGTGGCAAGGGAACAGCGAAGATTGATGAGAGCGGAAATAATGAACCTTTTGGGCGGACTTGGATTCATGGAGGATGAACTGACTGCCTCGATTAGTAAGTTCCAGAAAGCAAATCACCTCAAAGTTACAGGGACAGGCAATAAAGAAACCATTTCCGCAATTAGAAAAAATCATAAGGATATTTCCGACAAAGAAACAATAAAAGCTCAGGATGAGGCAATGACATTCAAATTTTCAAAATGGAATATCACAGCATTAGCCATGGCTGTCTTCAATATTCTGATGCTTTTTCTTATCAGCAGGAAAATCAAAAAGGGAAGACAGCACCTTGAAAACCTCAATGGTATTCTCAAAGACCTTGACATTAATAAACTATGATACCAAAAGAAGTACTTCAGAAGATCCGTCGAATCGAGATAAAGACCAAAAGGGTCGTTGACTCCATACTTTCAGGAGAATACCACAGTGCCTTTAAGGGTAAGGGGATGGAATTCTCGGAAGTCAGGAGCTACACCGAAGGTGATGACATCCGCAATATCGACTGGAATGTTACGGCCAGGATGGGTGAGCCCTATATAAAAAAACATACAGAGGAGCGTGAGCTTACTGTGATGCTGATGGTTGATGCATCAGCATCGGGAAGTTTCGGCACTGTAAACAAATTCAAGGGTGAAACCGCGGTTGAACTCTGCGCCCTCCTTGCGTTCTCTGCAATAAAGAATAATGACAGGGTCGGGCTGATCATATTTACTTCCGAGGTAGAGCTCTTCATTCCGCCAAAAAAAGGCAAAAACCACGTTCTCAATGTTATACGTCAGCTTCTCTACTTCAAGCCCAGGCAGCCCGGGACAAGTATCAGTGAGGCTGTAAAGTTTCTCAACCGTGTCCAGACAAAACGTGCTGTTGTGTTCCTTGTCTCCGATTTCTTCTCTCCCCCTTTTGACAGCGCACTGAGAATCGCCGCCCGAAAACACGACCTGATTGCGATAAGAGTCAATGATCCCAGAGAAAGCGTTTTCCCTGATGTGGGTCTCATAGAGCTGCAGGATGCTGAAAGCGGCAAAACTATCCTTGTTGACTCCGGAAGCAGACAGTTCAGGGAGTTCTTTTTGAAAGAAATGAAGGAAAAGCAGGATCTGATCAGTTCATCATTCAGAACAGTTGGTGTTGATGAAATAAAAGTTTCTACTGAAACTGAATATGTTGAGCCGCTTGTCCGCTTCTTTAAACGACGGGAAAGACTCCTTCGCACATGAAAAAAGTCAATGGTGTAAAACTGATCTGCAGTCACATAGAAGACTCTTTTGGGCAGGCAGTCCTCCTGCGCCGTGCAATTCACCGGAATCCTGAGCTCTCAGGCCAGGAGTTTGAAACCGCCGCCCTTATTCACAAATATCTTTCCGGAATCGGACTTAAGCCTGTTTATCACTTGAAAAAAACTGCGGTAATGGCTGCGATACGCAACGGCAGGGGACGGCACATTGTGCTCAGGGCCGACACCGATGCTCTTCCTATACTGGAGAAGACAGGGCTTCCGTACTCATCTCTCAGAGATGGTGTGATGCATGCCTGCGGACACGATATGCACACCGCGATTCTTCTTGGCGCAGCATCGGTACTGAATAAAACACGAGAGCTCTGGAAAGGAACAATAACTCTTCTGTTCCAGCCCTCTGAGGAAGTTGAACCGGGCGGGGCTTGGAGTCTGCTTAAAGCAGGAGTATTTCCCGATGATGTATCGGCGATCTTCGGCCTTCACGTAAGCACCGATCACAAGAGTGGAGAAGTAGGGCTGAGAGAAGGAACAGATTACGCCGGAATATGCACTTTCGATGTGACTGTCAAGGGTGCCGGCGCTCACGGAGCCACACCTGAGAAATCGGTTGATCCGATAGTGTGCACCGCGGCTCTGATTACATCACTTCAGACACTTATCAGCCGTGAAACAAGCCCGTTTACCCCTGCCACACTTAATATCGGAACAGTCCATGCCGGAACCCGCAGAAATATTATTCCTGATCATGCCGAGTTTCAGGGAACACTGAGAAGCCATTCAAAAGAGACACTTAAATATCTCTCAGGACGAATTGGTGAGATGATCCGTCAGACAGCATCATCTTTTCGTGCTGAAGCAGAAGTCACCTTTCAGGAATCTTACCCGCCAAGCTTTAACGATCCGGATATGACCGCCTGTTTCAGCAGCGCATTCTCCTCTCTCTACGGCTCTTCATCAGTGGTGCATAGACCCGATCCCACGATGCTTGCAGAGGATTTTGCATATTACCAGCAGAAAGTTCCAGGTCTTTACGTTCACCTTGGAGTCAGGCCCTCAGGCAGGAAATTCAATGGTTTCGGAATCCATTCGGCAAAATTTATACCCGATGAAGCTGCGATAAAGACGGGGATCGCGTCGCATATTACGTTTGCCACGAAGATGCTGGGACGTTAAGATGTTTCATGCTTGGTGAACCTCCGAACCTCTTAACCTCTGAACGCTGAACCTCTGAACGCTGAACGCAAAAAAAATACGGGAGTTGAACAATGCAACTCCCGTAAACCTGAATTATCATTTGTTTGCTAAAATTGTGTGAAGAATTCCCAGGTTTTTTTCTTGGTCCATGTTTTGGCGCCATCATCGCCGCCGCCGTCAACGTTACCCGGAGTGTGTCCGCCGTCAAAAGCACACCATTCAACCGGGTAGCCGCTTCTGCAACCTTCATATCTGGTACATGTATGTGTTCTGCTGCCGTTTGAGGGTTCAGGGGCATTCATTGCGGTGCAGCCATTATTTCTGACAAATCTGTCACGCAGCGACCGTCCGCCGCCGATACCGCATGTTGGATCGCTTACCCCATGGATTCCAAGGTATGCGATTGGATCATTGCCGCCATCACAACCGCTGAGCTGCGCACCGGAGTAGACAGCAACCGCGCGGAAAACCTTTGCACGGGAACAGGCAATTGAATAACTCATGCCTCCACCATAGCTGAAACCCAACGCAAAAATCCGTGTAGTGTCGATACAGAGATCACTTTTTATCCGTTTGAGCATTTCGTCTACAAATGCGAGGTCACGTCCGTTGCTGTTTGCCCAGCCGGCGTTGAGACCGTCAGGTGCTACAAAGATCATCTGATTGTTGGTACTCTTGTCCGCCTGCTCCCGGAGTCCGTAGTAGGACCATGTGTAACCGCTGGTTCCGCCGCCGTCAACCTCGTTCATGTTCCCACCGTTCCAATGGAATGCGAAAACCAGCGGATAGGGATGGGTGTTGTTGTAATTTTCAGGAATTCTGATCATGAAATTACGTGTCTGGCCATTGACCTGAACCGATTGCCTGCCGCTTTTAAGAGTCGGATTTTTACCACATCCACTGCTGCGCCCAACGCCGGTCGCGGTATCAAGAACGATATTGAGATTCTGAAGTTCGTAAGAGGTGATCGCCACGGATCCGGTGGTGTAATTGTCGGCCGTAACCCTGAGGGTATCATCGATAGCCGTTATTTTAGCGAGGCTGGCACCCTGTGATAAGGATTTTGAGCGGGACTGGTTCACCGAGTAACTGTTCATCAATGGGATATGGCGGATCAGGAATTTCTCATTTCCGATTGCAACTCTGATTATGAGCAGAGATGTCCGGAAATTCCTGTCGATATTATAACTGTAGAATCCTCCCGGCACTTTTGATGAGACCTCTTTAGCAAGTAATTTACCTTTAACATCAAAAACTTCGATCTTTACCGGCATGGCATCAGGAAGGCTCAGCCGCAGCTGTCCATTTTCCACGGTAATTGCCTGACTTTTAGGCAAAAACGCAAGTGAGGAGACCGCAACGGAATTTTTAGTAATAGAGTAACTTCCGTCATTTGTGGACGTATCCTTCGAGCCTTCATTGACAAGGCTTACAACGGCACCGGCTATGGGGTATCCTGCCCGGTTCAATACTTTACCGCTCAGGTTGATCGTTGTTTGAGCGCTGGTGGTCAGGATGATTGCAAAGAGACAGAGTGTTAAACGTTTAAACATACTGTAATACCCTCCAGGTCTGTGTGTCCAAATATCTGGTTCGGTTTCTGTGCCGGGGATTGGCCAACTGATAATTGCTTAACAAATGCAAGATTGGGGCGATCCCATACATTATAATATAAGGAGCTGTATTGTGCCGAATGCGGATTTGGCGACAGCGATAAAATAAAGTGTTCCAGAAACCGGAACAGTCTTGTGACTTTCCGGGGCACTGAAGTTTTCTCAGGAACGCGATTAGATTTCGGGGTATAGAATTACTTCTGCCTGTGCATAAAGGTTTTCACAAATCGCAGATGTTCCACAGGTGTGGTGCACCTGCGATTTGTTCAACTCTTCAGCTCAGGCATTAATTCCCGATGATGATCCTGGCGGGAGCACCATTTGAGGGGGTGACAATATAAATGCCTGCATTCTTTGGAGAAGGTGCAGAAATGCTGGAATTTAATGCACTGGCAGACAACTTTCTGCCGCGGATATCGTAAACGGTATTCTTGTCGGCAACCTTTCGCAGGGTCTGCACGGGTCGGGGAGCTTTGGTGTTAACGGCCGGTGTAAAGACTTCTTCAAGACTCCAGCTTTCGCGAAAACGTAACTGCAATGCACCTGTAGGACTGAACTCTATGGGAAGGAAAACATATTGTGAATTCTTGTTGCCATAGCCGTTCCAGCGGTCACCCATGTAGATATAGGCATCGATGTATCCGGGAACCTTGAAAATGAAGCAGGATTGGGAGTTGAATGTGTTATGATTAATATCATTTATACAGGGGTCGCCTTTGTTCTGATATGTTCCGTTTACTCGTGGTGACATATACCATGTAGCCCGGCCTGGATTCCACCCAAGGCAGGGGCTGGTGATCATATAGTAGTTCCCCTTATATTTACACACTCCGGGACCTTCACAATGGGTATTCAGATCTACATCGTTGGTAGTTATGTCGGTATAATCTTCGGTCAGTTCTACCATCCTGATCGTGAGATTTGTCTGATCAGCGGAATAGATGATATAGGTTTTTCCTGTGGTGTCGGTGAACATTCCTATATCCCGTGACTGATGACCGTTCGGGAGAAAGTGCTTGAGCATGGTGAACTGGCCGGTTGCGCTGTCGGCTGTGGCGACAGCCAGGTGGGCAAGAGTATAGGTGCTGTTATCGTAATGAAACCACATGACATATTTATCGATTGAAGGGCTGTAGATCACCTTGGGGCGCTCGCAGACCTGAATAACCCCTTTCTGCAGGACAATACCCTCTTTGGTCCAGGTATAGAGATCCGATGAGGAATAACAGGCGACTCCGGCCGGGTTTGCATAATGTTCCCCGTACCAGAAAAACCTGTTTTTCTCCTGGGAATAGATGATGTTTCCACCATGGCAGTCGATATGTACCCCGTCATCGGCAAGCCATACGGTCCCGGGTTTTATAGATGTATAGTTTGTCTGTGACTGTGATGCCGGTGCGTGGAAGATTACTGCTGTTAAAAACATCAATGAAGTTGTTAAAAAACATTCCCTTTTTCCCATTTCTGATCCCCTGTCTTTCTTGCATGCAGTTCTTTCTTATGGTTTGTCATGCTGATAGTGAATTTAAATTAAAAGCGGTTCAATGTCTAATCCTATACCCGTTCAGGGTTCAGCGTTCAGGGTTCAGCGTTCAGGGTTCAGCGTTCAGGGTTCAGCGTTCAGGGTTCAGCGTTCAGGGTTCAGCGTTCAGCGTTCAACGTTCAACGTTCAACGTTCAGCGTTCAACGTTCAGCGTTCAACGTTCGCCAAGAATGAATTTCCTATACCATATGGGCCACGTTCTCTTAACTCTTAACTATGAACTCTTAACTTCTTAACCTCTGAACCTCCCTTGACTTTCACTTGTCTGGATATTTATTTCTACTGCATAAACCTCTTTTCTACCGGACCTGTATCTTTTGACAAAAGGAGAATCAGCGATGAAGCAGCTTTTATCGACAACATCAGGAAGGCTCGGGATCTGCTGGATTCTGATAGTGTCAAGTTGTACATTTGGTTTGACGATTGAGCCTGATTCGGTCTCTGCAAAGCCCGGCCGGTTCGATTTCAAGAAGTTGACAACGATCTCCTTGAAAAACCTGAGCGGCAGTACAATCGTTGTTGATTCTATTTATATCCGTTTTCAAAACGGCGATTCATCTGATTTTAGAATGGGTTCTGATTGTCAAACATCGAAATATATGGAGTGCCTTTACAATGGATGGTTGTATGGATATAGTATGAAGAGTTTAAGATACCTGCACGACAGCCTGTATGTTCTGCAGGACTCTGCCGGCAATGTCTCATCAGTTTCAATTGTTCCGGATGGTTCAGTGGATTTTGATATCTATCCGATTGTAAATTGCCCTTTCTGCGCCAGAATGCCATTACTCCCCAAAACAACAGAGTATCTGTATATATTTCACACTCTTTCCGGTGGATATGATACACTGTTTTTTTACATTGACGATCAAACATATGTAAAAAGGAACAGGATACAGAACCGTCAAAAAAGACATGAAGCTGATAAAGAGGAAATGTTCGATCTGACAGGAAGACCGATTAATATGAGAGTAAGATATCCGCAGGGAGTAGTAATCGCAAGGAGTAAAGGTGAGGACAAAAACTGCCGGAAAGTTATAAAACTCCCTTGTGACCAGTAAATTGGAAGAACTGATCTGTTCTGCCTGAAAATGAACCCCTTCGCTTTCTGCATAAGGCCCTACGATTAATTATTTTAAGAATACTCCTGGCAACTTCCAAAAAAATCCATAAGTACTGTTTTTCATGGATAACAGGAGGGGTGAGCAGTTTGATCAAATCAGGGTCTGGACATCGGCGAAATACCGGGTGTATAGCCGCAGCTTTCAGGATTTCACCACAGAAGAGAGAAATAGAAAGGAAAAATCCATAAATGGCAACAGAAGAGCAGTTGGATTACGGTTCATCATTTGAAGCGACTCTTGAGAGAAGTAAAAAACTTGAACAGGATCTTCAAAAGCAACCCGGAAAATATAAGGTTCTTACAGGCGACAGGCCGACTGGAAGACTCCATATAGGTCACCTTTTCGGCTCGGTTCAGAACAGGGTACGTCTTCACAGGATCGGTGTACCCACGTTTATAGTTATCGCCGATTATCAGGTCCTTACAGACAGAGATACATTCGATAAAATCTCCGAAAACATCAGGCAGTTGACTATCGATTACATGGCCGCAGGCATAGATGCAAATGACGGGAAGACATTTATCTTTCCGCACAGTCATGTGCCGGAACTGAACCAGCTTCTTCTTCCGTTTCTTACTCTTGTTACAAACGCAGAACTTGACAGAAACCCTACAGTTAAAGAGGAAATACTCGCATCGGGCCAGAAACGGATCAATGCAGGCATGTACACTTACCCGGTTCATCAGGCCGCAGATATTCTTTTCTGCAAGGGTACGGTTGTACCGGTGGGCAAGGACCAGCTCCCGCACCTTGAACTGACAAGAACAATCGCCAGACGTTTCAATGACAGATTTGCAGGCAATAAGCCGGTATTCCCTGAACCGCAGCCTCTTCTCAGTGAAGCCCCAGTGATACTGGGTCTGGATGGCTCACAGAAGATGAGCAAGAGCAGGAACAATGCAATAATGCTGAGTGCTGATGAGGATGAGACTGCAAAATTGATCAAGAAGGCAAAGACTGATTCTGAAAGAAATATCACCTTCGATCCGGTAAAGCGGCCCGAGGTTTCAAATCTTCTGCTCCTGGTTTCTCTGGCAACAGGAAGAAAACCGGCAGAAATAGCTGAAGAGATCGGAGACGGCGGTTCGGGGAAATTGAAGCAGGTACTGACTGATTCGATAAATGAATACCTTCGCCCTCTCAGAGCCCGGAGAAAGGAACTGGAACAGAATATCGATTTTGTCCGCGAAACCCTTCGTGCCGGAGTCAGAGCCGCAAGAGAAGAGGCTGTGAAAACGCTTGACGAAGTACGGGAAGTTATGAACATGACGATATGAGAGAACTTGCAAATGTCAGGTTCACATGTAATTTAATTTGCAGATGAATTACTCTACGTACTTATTCTCACCCGTGATAATTATATCCAGGAACTGCTCCGGATCTTCAGCTTCAAGGAGCTTTTCCCGGATATCTTCGTACGACATGATTCTGGATAGTGAAGAGAGAATCTGAGTGTGTTCGGTTGAGGTGCTTGTCGGGGAAACCATCATGAATATCAGATGCACCGGCTGCTCGTCAATAGCATCAAACTCGATTCCCGTCTTCGAACGTGCCGCGACCATGTAAAGACGGTCGATACCCGTAAGGCGTGCGTGTGGAATCGCTATACCATATCCAATTCCTGTAGACATATCCGATTCCCGCTCGAGAATCTTCTGCGCTATTACATCGCCCTCCGGCAGCCCGTGAAGAGTCGCCAGAAAGTGCGCCATTGAGGAAAGCACCTTTGACTTATCGGTGTCGTTTAATTCGATCAGTATGGCGTTTCTCTGTAGAAGATCCTGAACTTTCACATTATTCCTTTGTTTCAGTAATGGAACTGCGGGTACGGTTACGACGGGTGGCCACAAAAATCCTGCCGATCACGTACAATGCAAAACCGGCGATTGTCACACCGAAAGCAACCTGTGGCACATAGCTGCCCGAATAACGTGTTCTCCAGTACACCAGTACTCCCGCTACAGCAAGCGCAAACCCGCTCATCATCAGCACAAAGCCGTGCTCGGAGATCCATGCTATAATTTTTTTCAAGGTAAAACTCCTCGTTTCAGGAGACCCGTTTTTTTAGTATCAGATAAAATGGTTTCTGACCGCATCAGATTCAAACTTTCACGCCTGCCCTCAAGAGGTCCTCTCCGGCTTGGTGCTCCACAGAAGAGCCGGGTTGATCAGCTTCTCCCATGAATCCTGAGGTATGGAACCAAGCCTGCTGAAAATAGTACGCGCCGTAGAAGCATCGGTAACAGCAATCTTTACCTCAAGACGATTCTTTTCAAATGCCTCTGAGGGCTGGAAATTCACCATGGAGGAATCAGGGTTTATTTCCGCTGCCAGACTGCTCCAAACCCGTTTTGCCTCCGCCAGTTTGGGAAAACGCAGAACAAAAAAATAATCCCTTATCTTCTGAATCTTCTGGGGATCATTAAGCTTCCCCCCGATAATTTTTTGCAGCTCCTCTGCGTTTAAAATGTCTCTTACAGGCTTTCTGAGTCGAAATGAGAGTTCAGGAAGCCACTCTAAAAGTTCACGCTGTGTCTGACGGGAAAAAGACAGCCTGCTAAAAAGCTCTATCACCCCGCGCTGATCATCAGGGTCCAGATCAACGATGTCGGCGGAAACAGAAAAATCGGCATGCCCGCTGTCGATAAGGGAGATAAGTTCCGGTGGTGCCCCAAGAAGCTTCTCAAGGCAGAATCGCTCTCTGCTCTCAATCCCTATAGGCTGGAGCCTCAAACTGTACTCATCGGGATCGAGATTTTCTTTAAGCCACCTGGTAAAGATGAGTTTTTCCCTGAACCGCAGCGGCCTCCCGGTGTTAAGGGAGATTCTCAGCAGTCCGGCGCAGAGAGGATCATCAACGGAATCGGCAACACAACAGAAGCACTCGTTTGTGCCGCTCTCTTTTATGGCAAGGAACCTTTTACAGCCATCGATTATGGTAAAAGAGTTTCCGGATCTGTAAACGATCAGCGGAGTAAACAGATCTATCTTCTCCTGCAAGCTGAAACAGGCAGAATCGAAGAGACCATGGGGGATCTTCAGCAGATTGAGGCTTATCTTTTCCAGTGAAAGATCACTCTGACCAGGCTTTGACAACTGACTGAAACCGCTCATAGATTTCCAGATTTCCTCTCTTGAGATATCCATTAGCCACGATTTGGGCTTTTTTAACGAGTGTTTTTCTGGCAAGCTCCCGCTGTTTTTCACTGAGCTCTTCATGTGTCAGGAGCCGGAGCAGACTTTTTATCCTGAACCGGTCCAGGCCCATCACGCTCGATGAAAGCTGGTCCGGGTGCCCGCCGTAGCGGTATAGAAGATACTCATTGACCAGGCCCACAGGATACCTGCAGCTGATACGGAGCCACAGATCGTAGTCCTCACAGGCCGGAAGCGACTCGTCGAATCTTCCGCACTCCTCAAAAAGTGATCGCTGCATCATAACCGAAGAGGGTGTAATCATGCACCGGTCCAGACTCGCCTCAAACAGGTCCCCTGCCGATTTTTCGTGCGTAGATGGCGGATTTACCCGTTTACCGTTCCTTATCCAGATCTCTTTTGACTGCAGGATCCTGAAATCCGGGTTTGATTTTGTCCACCTGGCCTGTTTCTCCAGTTTCCTGGGCATCCAGAGGTCATCGGAATCAAGAAAACAGATCCACTCACCGCCCGAGAGCTCTACACCCCTGTTTCGTGCCCTGGAAACCCCTCCGTTTTCCTCTAATCTCAGGAATTTAACTCCGGGCTCCCTAAGCTCATCCAACCCCTCCACCCCGTCAGTGGAGCCGTCATCAACCACGATGAGCTCATAATCTTTAAATGTCTGTTTGAGCACCGATTGAATTGCCCGGCGCAGCAGTTCTCTGCGGTTAAAGACTGGAATTACAACGGATAGAAAGGGCATAATGAGTAATGAAATAAATAGTTTAAGGTGCAAGGGTTAAGGAATAAAAATAGGTGAGGACTGCAGGGATGGGAAACAGTCGTAAAAATTGGTCATTAATAAAGATAAAAGATCTTTTGGAATGGGGCGTTCCCGCAAATACAAGTAATAAACAAGGATAAAGAATTTCTGGAAGAGGGTGCCCCCCAATATAATTAAAAAACAAGGATAAAGATTTTCTGGAAGAGGGTGTCCCCTCTTTCGCTCCAGCCCGCCGAGGACGCCGGTCTTCCGCTATCACCCCTTGTTGTCCACCAGTTGCAAAGGCAGGTAAGTTCATCGCATTTGCAAACATCTTTGCAGCCGCACAGGCGAACTGGTGGTAGATTAAAACTTATTATAGCCTTGAAGAATTCAAGCATGCAGGATTCGGGTAAATAAGGATATTTTTTTTAAGGCAAGTATTTTTGTAAATGGGATCTGTGTGGCACGGTCGCCCTCGACTGTGTCATATCCGGCTCCTAATCCGAGGCCTGACCGTAAGGGAGGGCTTCTTCACACACCGGACTTATCATCCTGAAATAGTATGCATTTTAAGCGTTCAGCGTTCAGCGTTCAGAGGTTCAAGAGGTTCAAGAGGTTCAAGAGGTGCCGGGACCAGTGGTTGTTCCTGATATGTAACTTTGTTTCAGGAGAGACGTCCTGCCGGACGTCTCTACAGGAACGTGATTTACGTTTTTTCATTGCATGCTTGAATTCTTCCAGGCTACAACCCATTTTAATCTACCTACAGTTCATCAGTGCGGCCGCAAAGACGTATGCAAATGTGATGAAATTACCTGCCTGTATAAAAGGTGGACAACACGGGG
>JAAYYB010000023.1 GCA_012515615.1 Fibrobacter sp. | reverse complement strand
GCTTAACTCGTTAAATGCACTCGTGCTGAATCAATAAGTCATCTCTGGGGTGAATGAATGACTTAACTCGTTAAATGCACTCGTACTGAATCAATAAGTCATCTCTGGGGTGAATGAGTAACTTAACATGTTAAATGCACTCGTGCTGAATCACTAACTCATCTCCGGGGTAAGAACAAATCGCAGGTGATACTTCAAGATCTGTGCAACTCTTCATCCGCAAGGGATATGTGCAATTTGCCCCGATCAATGTGCATATCTCAGGATTACATCAAATGCCTCATCGCCCACACCAGGCGAGGGAAACGACCCAGGGAGACAGCAAAGATGCGGGACATTGTAAGCTCCTCAAGTGGCGTTGAGGACAGGAGTGCGGCACCCTTGTTATAGTCTTCATCAGGCACAGACAGAAGTGAATTTTTTACCTTGGAGAGCTTGATATGGCGATTTCCACGCTTCTGGTTCCAGGCTGATTCGTAATTTTTACAGATAGATTTTATGCGCTTTTCGCACCCCGCACCCAACATTTCCAAAGCAGCAACCCCGGCAAGGCGACCAGAAAGAAGTGCCTCGCTTATCCCCGCTCTGGATATAGGATTAATCGTACTTGCCGCATCACCTGTTTTTATCAAGCCAGCAGAGGCAACTGGCCCGTGTTTAGTGCTGCAGGGAATGGCACCGGCGAAGCGCTGAACGATTTTCGCCGATTTAAAATTATTATCAATAAAATTATCAAGCAGATGGCGGATATTGCACTGACCCACGTACCTCTTTCCGATCACCACACCTATATTTGCGCCATTGTCTCTTGGAAAAACCCAGGCATAGCCGCCGGGGGCAATTTTTTGCCCGGCATAGATATGAATCTGATCAGGTGAAGTCTCAATTCCCTCTACCCACACAAAATAGGCCGGTTCCAGATCAAGCGGTTTCCAGGCGATTTTTTCACCTTTGCCGATTCCGCATACCGGCCCGGAGGCATCGATAACAACCCGTGCAGAAACAGATGAGCCATCTTCAAAGGTTAATCTGCGCACGCCGGTTTCAAAAAGTGATACACCCTTGACCCTGCAGTTAAAAACACACTCAACGCCATCAGCACAGATCTGCTCCGCAAGGTCGGACTGCATGGATGCGCGGTTTATGATAAATCCGCCGTTCTTATCCCGGTAGGTTATCATCCCCCCACCCGGCGCATGAAAACACGCACTCCAGATCTCCTGACGAATCCATGACTTCTTTACCTCAACAGAATACTCAAAACCAAGCCTCCCCACTCCTTCAGCACAGGCTATGGGATGCTCCCAGGGGATGGTCTTGTCTACCAGCAGTACAGATCCATTAAAATTACGTGAAATGTAACTGCCGGCATTGAGCCCTGCCGGCCCGGCTCCGATTATTACTATGTCGTAGAGTTCTTTTGAAAACCGCACTGTCGTTTCAGTTCTGAAAAGGTAAATACTGTGAAGGTAATATAAATAAGTGTGCTGTAGTAATGAATAATGAGTAATGAGTAATGAATAATGTTTCACAATGGCAGTACACTCATACCCCCATACACTTGTACCCCATTTTGCCTCAAAAACCATGTCGATGGTGAAAAATAAATAGGCCATTCAACAAATACACCGTTCAAAATTGCTGTTATTTTGCGATTTAGGCCATTTTCCCATGGCAGGTGGTGAAAAATCATTCACCACTTTTTAATATTTTATTCATAGATGGAAAGCAATTAATCCAAATATCAGCTATATTATTACTATGGTTAAAGTTTTTGATTACCTGGATTACAGGGAATACCTTCGGGATTACTACCTGGATGCTAAAAGTAGTAAGCCTTTTTTTTCCTACCGTTTTATTGGAAACCGTGTAGGAATGGATTCCAGTTATGTAATAAAAGTTCTTCAGGGCAGTCTGCATATTTCACCAAATAAAATTGGAAACTTTGTTAAACTTCTGGAACTGGATGAAAACGAAGGAGAATTTTTCGAGACTCTGGTTCATTTCGGAAGGGCTAAAACAGAAAAGCAGCGCAAGCTCTATTTCGAGAAGATCTTCTCAATTTCATCGATCAAGGCGCAGTGTATAGATCCCCATCAGTTCGAATTTTTTCAGAAATGGTACTACCCGGCTGTCTGGTCAATTATAAACTGCATCCCGTTTGATGGAGATTACCAGTCACTGGCTGAAAAATGTACACCGCAGATATCTGTACGTGATGCCAGGCAGGCCGTGAGTTTACTTTTGAAGCTTGGGCTTATTAATAAAGAAGATGACGGCAAATATCATACAAAAGTCCAGAATCTTACCACCGGCTGGAAATGGCATTCAAAAGCCGTTGAAAGCAATCAGCGGGAAATGATCCACCTTGCGGAGGGGGCAATCGAGCGCTTCGAAAAAGAACTTCGTGACATCTCGACCGTTACAATGAGCATCGATGCCAAATCTCTGCCGGAGATACGTGAACAGATAAGAGTGTTCCGCTCCTCGCTTATAAAATTGGTGAACAGTTATAAAGGATCAAGCAGAGTTTATCAGCTCAACATCCAGTTTTTCCCCTTGAGCAGCGATCTGGAGAAAAAGTCATGAGACTGAATAATTTAATCTCCTGCCTGATTTTAATTCAATCAATGTTCTACATGCAATGTTCGCTGCCGGACACTGGCGGCGGGACTATTGAGACTACAAACGGAATAACCGGTTCTGTTCACAATAATGACAAAACCCCGGCCCGCAATACAGTTGTCAAGCTTTTGCCGGAAAACTATGATCCTGTTACCGATGAACCGACTGAAGAAAAGTATATTGACACAACCGACAGCAACGGGAAATTCAGTTTCAGGCATATCAGATCCGGAAACTACAATATCCTGGCACGCAGCAGCACTTTCTCCACAAGCTTTCTTATCAGGAATGTTGACGTCGCAGAAGATTCCGTATCTGCCGTTTCTCCTGGCTTCCTTGAAAATCATGGGGTTATCTCAGCAGATTTTTCCAACACCGGTTCTCTTGACAGTATGAGCTATATGTACATACCTGGAACCGATATCTATTCTCTTATCGGAAGCGACGGGAAGGCGCGTCTGGACAATATTCCTGCGGGAGTATTTACTGAGGTTCTTCTGAATGACGGCGACAGTAAAAAAGTGAATATTCTTCGTGATGAAATCACCTTGCGGCCTGAAGATTCGGTCACAATTCTGAATCCGTTATGGAAACACAGCCGCAGAATAAGCCTTAACACATCGCCTGACGGTGCCGGTATAAATACAGATCTATACGGATTTCCGGTCCTGATACGCCTGAACAGCAACAACTTCGATTTCTCTCAAGCGCAAACTGATGGCAGTGATCTTTGTTTTACAACAGTCAACAACAAACCTCTTCCATTTGAAATTGAACGATGGGATTTTTCAGGGAAGCATGCTGAATTATGGGTAAAGGTGGATACGATCCGCGGCAATGATTCTACACAGACAATACTTATGTACAGTGGCGCTCTGACAGGCTCAGTCACCTCTTCGCTTAAAAACAGTTCAGTGGTTTTTGACACAGCAGCCTCTTTCCAGGGCGTATGGCATATGGGAGATGCAGGATTCACTATCGATGACGCCACTGTCAATCAGTATCATGGAACCTCCCCGGATACTGCAAGACCGCTG